>CAZYFW010000022.1:0-14839 GCA_964646685.1 uncultured Thermoplasmatales archaeon | reverse complement strand
TTTTCTCGTTTTGTTTTTAATAATCTCCCCATCTCTCTTATGCCAAATCCCTTTGATATCTTCACAATTCAACTTGTTGTCTAACAATTCTTTAAGACTTTCTTCTCCTTCTCCTGTGCAAATTATGTCAACTTCTTCTTTTTGGATAACTTCTTCAGGAGATAAAATGACATGAACTCCTCCAAATATTATCTTAATGTCAAAGTTTTCTTTGATAAATCTTGCAATCCGAAGAGCTTCTTGGTAATTAAAACTCAGGACAGATGTACCGATTATATCTGGTTTTTCTTCTGTAATTTTTTTAACTAAGTATTTCTTCCAATTTTGTTTATGAAACACCAAATCGATTATTTTTGCTTCATGCTGGGTCTTTTCATTAATAAAACCCTTCAACATGGTAAGAGACATAGTAGGCATAAGTGCATATGATTCTATGCCGGGCTCAATTAGAAGAATTTTCATGTTTCCCCCATTATCGGCTTAATATTGTCATTTTCTTTATAAAGTAATAGTCACTAGTGGCAAATCTAGAATGATTTTGTTTATTAATAATGTGATAAATTGAAGAGCATTCTTGCAAATCCTAGCAAAAATGGAACAGGATCGGTCCATGCAAATATTGCGTATGCTTTTTTTCCTTTATAGGAATTTATCCATTTCTTAATAGATAAATCGCCGTTTAACATGTCCCTCAATGACGAAGGTATGTCTTGAAACATAAACACCCATTTCGAGTGTTCTTTCTTGGGAGTTATATTCTTCACATCTTTTCCAAGTGCATCAAGATATGCAATATAAGGAAGATTAACATCGCATATTAGTGGGAGCCCTACCTGCATCCAACATCGTGGGTTTATTTCTATTAAATTAAACATACCGCTTCGTGGATCTTTTTTAAATTCAGCATCTACAATTCCATAATACTTGATTTTTTTAACTAATGGAGTGATTATCTCTTCAAGTTCAGGTAGCCCAACATTTTCAATTAAAACCCCATTTCCAGAAACAGGCGGCCATTCTCGAATTCGCCTGTACATAAAAACCCCATTTGGCGTAAAATTTTTGTTATAATAGGCATTGAATCCGCACATATGCTTTGCATCACCAGGGATGATTTCTTGTATCACTACCTCTTGTTTTTTTGAAATAACTTTACGATATTCCTGAATCAGTTCTTGGCTAGATTCTGCTTTAAAAAACTTGGTGTTAAACTCTAATCTAAAGGATTCGGAATGAACAGGTTTGACAATACAAGGATATCTTGCCTCTTTGCTTATCGACTCTAATTCAGAAACATCATCTGGAAAAAAGGTTCTTGGATGTAGAATCCCTTGTTTTTCAAGCGTTTGATAAAATTTTTGTTTATTCAAGAGGATTTCAGTAACTTTAAGGTCTGTCATAGGAATATGATAATACCGTTCCAGTTTGACTCTATGTTTTAATATGGCTGATACTTCAATATCCCCTGTTGGAAAGAGAATACCTTTATGATTCAGCTTCTCCCCAACCGACAGGAGAAAATCAACATATTCTTTTTCATTATTTTTTGGATGCGGGCATACAACCCCTTTGCAATATTTTGAGAGAAATCCGACTTGCTTTGAGTTTGAATCAAACCACAATACAGGAATTTTTTTTTCTCCAAAACACCGTGAAACTCCAAGACCAGTCGTAGCGTATTTACCTAAAATAACTGCAATTGGCTCATCTATTGAATTTGTGATTTTATCTAGATTGGCATATCTTGTCAGAACTATCACCGAATATAGCAAAAAAGTGAAGTTATTTTAATTTAAAGAGTTTTTTCCAACATTTGTGGTTAATCTCTAAATAGCTCAAGATTTATACATGGTTAGATGAAGGATGTAATTCGAAAAGAATTGATAGAAAAAAGAAAAAAAATGTCTAAAAAAGAGGTTTTAGAAAAAAGTCGAATAATAAAAAAGGGACTTTTTGAAATAAATGAGTTCAAGCAAGCGTCTATGATCCTATTCTATGTTTCTTATGACAACGAAGTTTATACCCACGACATGGTAAAAGAATGCTTATCAAACAGGAAAAAAGTTGTTGTTCCATTTACAGATAAAGAAAATAGACGTTTGATTCTTTCAAAACTCGGAAGTTGGAGCAATCTTGCTAAAGGTGCTTATAATATTTTAGAACCAAAAAAAGAGAAAATAAAAGAAATTTCTATTTTTGATATTGATTTGATTATTGTTCCAGGTGTCGGTTTTGATGAACATGGTTGCAGGATGGGCCATGGTGTAGGTTATTATGATGGTCTTTTGAAGAATTCTTCAAACGCACATAATGTTGCTTTGGCTTTCGAATGGCAAATTGTTGATGCAATTCCAACTGAGAGCCATGATATACCAGTTGATAAAATTATAACAGAGGAAAGAGTAATTGATTGTATTAAAAATTAGATTTTTAAATACATTCTTATAAACTCATCCCACTGTGAATCTTTTGAAAATCTCAGATCTTCATAAGGTGATGGGTTTTTCTCACCCCAGAGATACTTGTTATACAACTTATTGTTTTCTGGGAAATAAATGCTAAGACCATGTGATTCATCATTTTCCATCACCTTGTTGAGAACAACACAGTCTTTTAGTTTGTTCATTAGCTGTAGACACGCATCTTTCACCACTTGGTTTTCTGCTTTTTCATTAATAAGTTGTGCAAGATCATATAGATCTACGAAAGAATCAAATGCTAATTTTTCTATAGGGAGATTTATGTAATAGATAAGAGTGGAGCTTTTTTTGGCATAAAACTTACCATATTCTCGAACGTTCTTTCTTGCAAGCTGTACAGCTTGTTTTGTTTGGTCGTTTTGTCCATATAACATCAAAAGCGAAGATAAATTATTTATTTCTTCTGACACATCATTGATTTTGCTAAGATTAACAGCAGAAAGGGTGGTATGTTCAACTACGATGTGAAACTCAGGATTTTTGAGTTTGTTTGCTGCTTTTGTCAAAATATCTGAGAGTACTTTCACGATTTTACGGTATTCGCCTTTTTTTACAAGTACCATGTACGAGTATAATACCCACATTGGAAAATCGCAGGGTTTGTAGTAATCTACGATACTGCCTGCAAACTGCTCGGGTGTCATATTTGTGTTGTTTTTTAGATCCCATGTTGATGGCATGTATTGCCAGGTGTGTTCAGGGCCTTTATCTAAATCCTCCAGCATATGTTCCTCTGAAGCAACCATATAATCAACATATGGCGCTAGCTCATATGCAACCTCAAACATACCTGTTACACATGGCATGAAACCAATTACATCAATTTTTTTACCACAGTAGGAAGTTACATCTTTCAATACATTAGCAAAAATTGGCATTGGTATTACAGCATAATCTCTATTTTCCACACTACTGTCATAGCAAACACCCTGCCAACCGCTCCCATGGTCAGATAATATAATCAAAGCGTAATGATTTGCAGGGTATTCATCCATCACCAGTTCAATAAACAATTTAATCGTATTTGGATTAGCCATATCTAACTCATCTGGCCAGCTGTGTACATCATTAAGACTAACCGCGTTACCTTGTTCCACATAATACAACACTGAATCGCCATCTTTATCACCATCTTTCAAAACTATCAAGTTGAAGTTACTCGAGGATCCCACCATCGTCAAATTAGTAACAATTCCCTCACCTTCATAAGAGACGTGATTGTCACAGCATAGATAGTACATGACAGTCCAATCAGCTATCTGTTTAGTATTTGATGGATTAATAGGATGATCTGCAGGTATAACTGATGTAGTTGGTATTATAAAAAAAATTGCTAAAAAAATACACAAGATTTTTTTCTTATTATTCATGGTCTTTACCCCAACTATGGTCAATTAACCAACTATTATATTCTTATATATGGTATAAATTGTATAAATATATTTTGTTATTACTGTAACAAAATTTGAAATTTTTGTTACAAAAAAATAATAAATTAAGTTACAATTTGCGCTAGTTTATCTAGTTCAATAGCCTTTTTAATTTCCATCGCAATACGTTCACCATAGCTTATAGAATCACCATATAGATAGCCAGAATGCGGTGTAAATCTAGTCAACGGACTACCGGGTATTCTCATTGAAACATCAAAGACGACCATTTCTTCGCGTCCTTTATTGGCCGCTATTGCACCCTGGAGTGCAAATGGTCCAATTATGCCTGGTGGGCATTCCTTTTTAGTAGTTTTAACAAATTTTTCACCAAGATCAAATATTTTTTCAATAATAGATTCCTTAGTTGTTGCAGCAATATGCCCCGTCTCAATAATTTTTGGTTTCAAGTATTTCAGCACTTCCAACTGTTCATTTGCAGGAAGTCGAATTAAACCATCAAGGTTTGTTTGTCTTCTTGTATCTGTCCCCATTATCTCAAGTTCATCTTCGATTACTGAATAGAAATAATTGAAATTAATCTGAGCGCCTATCACATATTCTTCAATAACTGCCTTGTCAAGTGCATCTTTTGTTATCATTTTCTTCTTTAGTAACTCATCAGCTTTCTTCTCATAGTCATTATAACTGGTTGCATAGAAGAACGCTCTCTCGTAACCGCGGATTGCTTCGCTAACCTTTACAATTACAAGTCGGTCAATGTCTTTAGGAGATTTGATTATCTTTGGAAAACGAATTCCTGCTTTTTCTAAAAGATAATACTGATTCTTTGGAACATCTCGTTCTTCAAGTTTGAGCATTCCACGCGTCCCAAAAATTGGAACCATAAAATTATTTTCAATATCCTTAAAATCAAAATAAACCCAGAAATAACGGTTGTGGATAAAGATGGTATTTTTCTTCCTTAGCTCTTCCTGAACTTTTGGCTTTGTAATATCTGAGAATTTATCAAGAACAATGGTTTCATCAATACAACCTTTTCCTTCACGAGTTTTGTAGTATTTTGTGTAAGTTTTCTCACGATTCTTCTGGCAAACTGCAAGTGTTCGAAAACCATGTTTTTTTGCACCTCTGCAGACATCAAGACCAGAATGCCCTCCCAAAACCCCAATGGTGATATTATTTTTATCGTAAGACTCTACTATCTTATGAATTTGTTTTCTTTCTATCATATGGAAGCTCCTCCAATAAAGGTTCCATTATTTGAACTTTGGCCTTTTAAATAAATGAACAGATAATGGAATTCTTTGTTGTGGATAACCAGATGTGGTTTCACTGATTAAGTTGTATAGTTCATCTAGCTTGTATGCTTGGTTTTCTTTACCTATTGTTTTTTCTCTGAAACGCGGTGTAAATGTTTTACTTTTACTTTCTTTTTCACCAACAACTAATATTATAGGTATCCATTCTTTCTCTGCATCACGTATTTTACGGCTAACACTTTCCTCACGATCATCAATATCTGCTCTAATATGAATATACGGTGATTTTTTATTAAATTCTTCAATGAATGTTTCACATGTTTTTACAAAATCACTGCTAACTGGAACAAAACGAATTTGAGTTGGTGAAAGCCACAACGGAAGCATAGGTTTTTGGCCTTTGTTCATCTTAATTGCTTCTTTTTCAAGTAAAGCATAAATTACTCTTTCAATAGCACCGGAAGGACTGCAATGAAGAATTAAGGGGTGCTTTGATTTTCCATCTTTATCCGTGAAAGTAATATCGTATCTTTCACCATTTTCTATATCAATTTGATCAGTACTTAATGCAGAAGCTTTATCTGATATATCAACAAAGTTAAACTCGTATTTTAGAACGAAGTAAAATATTCTCTCATCCCACATCTCCAATAATACTGGCTTCCCCAGTTTCTTTACAAGATCTATCATGAAATTCTTATTTTTTTCATAAAAATCTTTAGTTGTCCGTAAAGCCATCTCAACATCATCATTTTCGATGCCGATATTTTCCAAAACACTGAGACACAGATCATATCTTACCTTAAACTCATCCATAGCCATTGGTAAATCGGAGGTGAAGGCATGCACATCGGGCATTGTGAAAGCTCTAAGTCTCCTCAACCCGGTAAGTTCTCCAGATTGCTCTCTTCTGAAAGAATATCTAGTTAACTCATAGATTTTAAGCGGTAAATCCTTATAGCTGATTGTAGCGTCATGGGCCATTAAAAATTGTCCAAAACACGCGGCAAATCTCAAGAAAAAATTTCTCTTGTCGCTTTCAATTTGATACTGTCGTGCAGGGAATCTCTGTAAATATTTTGACAGTGTAGGATGGTCCATATCATACATTATTGGCGTTTCAACTTCTAAACCACCATATTCAACTACTCTTTGAGTTACATACTCCTCAATTAGTTTTTTAATAAATCTGCCCTTTGGATAAAACCTCATGTTTCCTGCATCAGAAGCAGGTTCATAATCTGCGATTTCTAATTTTTGCATTAACTTAACATGAGGTGGTTCTTGTTTAGATGCTCTAGATTTTTCTTTTTCATAAAATGCAAATTTCTTTAAATTTTCATGATTTTTAAAATTAAAATCACCAACATCATGTAATTTTCCATCTTCTGTTAAAATATGCCAGTAAGAACTAAGCTTTCTTTCTTGTTTCAATGACTCTGTTTCTTCTTCAGGTATAATCTCTCTTGAAAGTTCTGATAACGGATGACCTTTGCACGATATTTTAAAGGATTTATACCACCCAAAAGGTGAACGTTTCACATTAAAATTTTTTTGTTTAAGCTCGTACTCAATTTCAATTAATATTTCTTGAGCTTTTTTTGGACTAGCTAGATTAGAGGACAGATGAGCATAAGGATAAATCATTATATTTTTGACTTTTAATTGTTCAGCAGTCTTTTCAATTTCAGATACTGCTTGTGTAACTGCTTTACCAGGTGATTTTTCATCAACTTTTTCAACGGCAGTAAAAACAGTCAAAGCCTCTTCAAATCTATCAGCTTTTTTGTCTGTCTCTTCAGGATTTTTAATAGCTTTATCTTTGACTTCATATTCAATAAAGTCACTATGTATGAGTAGTAGTCTCATGAAATCAAACTCTGTAAAACATGAATGTTCTTAAAGATAATGATTAAAGGTAATGGGGGAGGCGGCGGAGGTGTTAAACACCGCATTTAAAAACATTTAGAACTTACTTGCAATCCCATCTCTCCGCCTGATGGTTGAGATGTGTTAAACAATATAAGTAAGTTTCGGAAAAAAATTTTCTCCTAACAGATATGGAGAAAAAGAGTTTGAAGTTTATATTGTCTTTTTGTAAGATTCCGCGTCTAAAAGATCATTAATTTCGGTTTTGTCTTTTATTTTGAGTTCAACTAGCCATCCATTATCATATGGACTTTCGTTAACAGTTTCAGGCGTATCTTCGAGTTTATCATTAATTTTTACGATCTTACCGCTAATCGGTGCATAGATTTCTGAAACGGATTTCACTGACTCGACGACGCAGAGTTCATCTCCTTTTGTTACTTCTTTACCAATCTCGGGCAGTTCAACAAAAACAATATCTGTCAGTTCAGCTTGAGCGTGGTCGGTAATTCCTACAACGGCAATATCGCCTTTTACCTTTAACCATTCGTGTTCTTTGGTGTATTTCAAATCACCTCGCAATTCATCTGCCATAATTACCAACACCGGATATTTACAATTATGATTTAAAAGTTTTCTAATGCTGTGCCCAATCTTTTGGAACAAATGGTGGTTTGACTACTTTTGCTTTAATGGGCTTGTCTCTGACCATGATATCTAATATGCTATCTTTCTCTCTAAAATCAGGATTAATATATCCCATAGCGATTCCTTTGTTAAGGCATGGCGATAATGTTCCGCTTGTGACTTTTCCTATTTTTTTACCATCTTTTTGGATTTCGCAACCATGTCGTGGTATACCTTTATCAATACATTCAAGGCTTGTAAGCCTTTCATAATCCCCCTGTTCTTTTTGTTTCAGAAGAGCATCTTTTCCTATGAATTCATGATCCCAGTTTATTGTCCAAGACATAATAGCTTCTAACGGTGTTCTCACGCCTTCGAATTCGTTTCCTGCAAGGATAAATCCTTTTTCAAGTCGCAAGGTGTCTCTTGCACCAAGACCTATGGGTTTTATTCCAAATTCTTTTCCAACATCGAGAATTTTATGGAACAGATCTTCGGCCTTTTCGGGAGGTGTTATCTGCAATTCAAAACCCAATTCTCCAGTATAGCCAGTATGCGAAATAATGCAGTTTACACCTGCAATATCGGCATATTGGCATCCAAAAAATCCAACAGTTTTTAAATCTGTTTTTGTAAGTTTTTGAAGTGCATCACGAGATTTTGGCCCCTGAACCGCAAGGATTACATAATCTTTTGATACATTTTTGGCTGTTGCACAAATATTATTTTCTTCGGCTTTTTTGTTAATCCATTTTGTAACAGTCTCATCCATTCCGGCATTTGGGATCATCATATATTTGTCTCCGAGATGCATAAAAATTGTATCGTCAATTACGGTTCCGTCATCTCTTAAAATCGCTGTATATTGACTTTTTCCATCCCCAATTCTTGACGCGTCTTCCACAGTCACAAGACTTATGAGTTCCTCAGCATCTTCACCGGTTATCCATAAATTGCTCATATGAGACACATCAAAAAGACCTACTGAGTTCCTAACGGCAAGGTGCTCATCTTTAATTGATGTATATTGTATAGGCATTTCAAAACCAGCAAACTCTGTAAATCGAGCTCCAAGTTTTTTATGAATTTCATACAATGGCGATCGTTTTACCATAATCTTTCCCCGCTGGTGAATACGATAACTGTAATTTAAGATTTCGACAAAACATTTATCAAGCATTTCCTATAACAACCAATATGCAATCCACGCCCTTTGAGGGCATTTTCAAGAAACAGAATAAATTTTTTACTGAAAATCTCAAAGATTGTAAAGGAATAAAAGTCTACAACGAAAAGTTAGTATCTTACAAGGGGAAGGAATTTCGCTCTTGGAATCCATATAGGAGTAAGCTAGCTGCTTCAATATCAAATGGCTTGAAAAACACCAATATATATTCAGATTCTCAAATATTGTATCTGGGTGCTGCAACAGGTACAACGGTAAGTCACATTTCTGATATTGCAAAAAAAGGTGCAGTCTATGCCGTAGAAAATTCCGCCATTGCTGCAAAGAATTTGCTTGAATTGAGTAAGAATCGACATAACGTAATTCCTATCCTAGAAGATGCAAATCATCCAGATCGTTACACCCCACTTGTTCCTTCAGTGGATTTTATATACCAAGATATATCGCAACGAAATCAAGCTGAAATATTTCGAAAGAATGCCATGAGATATCTAAAGAAGAAGGGACACGGGATACTCATGGTGAAAGCAAGAAGCATAGATGTGTCACTCAAACCGAAGCAAGCTTACACACTTGTATCAGACGAATTGAAAGACGATGGGTTAAAAATCATTGATATGATTGATTTATCCCCTTATGAAAAGGATCATGCAGCTATTGTTATCTCGGTTTAATTAAATCGAAATAATCTTTATAACTTCAGAGTATTAGGACATGTAAATATGGTATTAGTCCCAAATATTAAGAAATTAAATAGTCTGATCAAGTTTTTTGTGCCAATTACATTAGGATTTGTGGTTATTGGAACAATTGGCTTTCTATTAGAGGAAGCTGTTCGAATAAAATTCTGGCCACTTATAACCGGATATTTCTTCCCACCATTGGGAAAAGAAACGATCATTCCTCTTGGCATAACTGCCGGCGTCAACCCTATTGTAATGGCACTCTCTATCGCCTTTGTAGATGTGGTAGTAGCACTTTTTCTAGTTTGGAATTATGATCTTGCAAAAAAAATACCATTCGTAGGTAAATTCATAGTAAAAGTCGAAGAAAAGGGGAAAAATGTCGAAGAGAAATATGGGTGGATTAAACCACTTCGTTTTATCGGAATTATTCTCTTTGTCATGATACCATTTCAAGGATCTGGAGGTCTTGTTGGATCGATTGTCGGTCGGCTTATTGGTATGAAACCATTGAATACTTTTATCGCAATATCAATTGGAGCAGTTATTGGCTGCCTTCTCGTTGCAACTTTTACCCAGGCATTTCTTATTTTTGCTGAAATAAATACAAGTATCACTCTGATTTTAATTGGGTTTATCGCTGCTATATTCATAACATATTATGTTGTGAAAAAACGTAGGAAATAATAATAAAAGTCTATATAGAAATTTTAATTGATTTTAATCGTTCGTTGATGATGTAGATTGGTGCAACCTCCAGAAGGTTTTTATAAGGTGAAGAAGGGATCTTTTTGGACTTGCTCAATACCTCAGCATTTTTCACATGTTTGTTAATTTCACGAATAAAGAGTTTTTTGACGTTTTCTTCTTTCAAAAATTTTTTGGACTTGTTTTTCAATGCATCTATCAGGGTCTTTAATTGTTTGTTTTTTATCTCTCCTTTTTCTAAATCTGCAAGATCGATGGCTAATTGATGAGCGATTCCAATTTCTCTACCATATTCTGCAAAGACCTTCAATATGTCGCCAGACATATCAGCTTCCATGGCTCCTGCTTTGCATGCTGAAGAGAACAACGAAGGCAATCTATGATCAATGATATCGCTATATATTTCAGAAAAAGATTTTTTAGTAGTTTTTTTGTTGGTCTCAATTTTCTTAAGCTCTCCAGTTAAAATCTCATCCCACGTATCAACATATAATTTAGCAGATTCTTCTCCATGCCTTAGGGCAATATTGAATCCGATAGCCAATATTTTATGAACTAATAGAATGGCTGAATCGATACCACCTTTAATTTGAAATGAAGGTCTTCTTTTTTTTCTTTTATCTATGACATAATCATGAACCAAAGAAGCAGTATGAATAAGTTCGATACAGACGGCAACTTCCAGTGATTTTTGATATTTAGTAGAATTTTCTTTTCCTTGGCTACAAGCTTTAAAAGCAAGTTGGGAAAGGAGTGGACGCAATCGTTTTCCATCAGTTAGTAACGATGATATTTTTTTATCGGAAATAGTAGACCCTATCATTTTTTCTAAATCGGTTCTCGTCGTTTGGAAAAAATTATCTAGATCTTGTGATTCCCATTTCATTATTTTACTCTATTCAGGAGTATAATGTTGGATATATAAACCTTCGGTAGATGTAAATTTTACTAAGACTTAGTAGGTTTCTTGCTTAAAATTTTTATTTTGAAAGACAAAAAGGAGTAATATTTGTATAATAAAGCATTTATATTATTAGGTTAAATAGTACAATAACTATCTAAAAGCTAACCAACGTGGAGCAAAATGCATAAAAGATTGTTCGGCTGCCTACTACTGGCGAATATCATACTTTCAATACTGATACCTTCTACCATATCGACAGACGACAGTCAGTGGTGGGATGAAAACTGGTCGTTCAGGCAAGAAATTGGCATTCCAATAAACACAACCGATGAAGATGCACATTACCAACCAATTGATATCTTTATAGAATTTGACAACCCTTGCTGGGCAAAAAACGAACAAGAGCATTCTTTACGAATAATTTTCCAAGATGAATCAATAGTGAAGGAGTTGGAATTACAAATCTATGACCTCGTTCATATGGATGATAATTACATCAGTGCATGTAGTCTTGTTTTTCTCATTCCTGGAGAAGCTAATGGAAATGAAAAATACTATATATATTATGATGATGAACAAAAATCCGCCCACACATATCCCGATCGCGTTGGTGTTGGTGAATCCTATTATCAATATGAACCTATACGAGGGTTACGATTCGAATCATCGTTTTATAAAATAACAGAAGGAGATTACATTGTTTATGGGGTTAGCAAAGAGGGGACGGCTTTTGGCGATTCACTAAGCCAGCAAGTGGTAAAGTTGAAAAAAAATTCGAAAGAGGTTATACCAAAAAATGGCGAAGAAATAGCATCTTTTAGTTTTATTTATTGTTGGCGGAAGAACGGAGAATGGGGAAGTGTTTCTACAGCAGAAAAACTGGCATCTAAGCAAATTTTTGTAGATGGGAATTTAATGGTTAAATTTGGCATCGTCAGTGAGTCGTCCGATGGATCATTTAAATCAACGGTTATATACAAATATTATTATTGCCCTACTGAAGATAAGAGAATATACGCCCATACAAAACATGAAATTATTAAGTATCCGCCATCTGGCGATAAGATTGAGGTAACTTATGCATTACTTATTAGTGGCGGTATAAAAAGTAGCAATATTGCTGGATTAAACTTTGGCAGGATTCCGCCATATCTACATTTTTATAGCGATCAAGAGCGGATACAAACATATGACATTGAGCAGTATCCTGAAGGAGGTTGGCATGTCGTAATAGCCCAAGAAGAAGATTGCGATCTTGGTGAAACTCCGTGGTTATCGATTGATGATGGGGCCACAGGTAAGGCACATGGATTAATATTTGAATCAAATAACGTCATAAAATCTGCAGAAGACGAGAGAGATGGGATCGAGTTGCAACTTCATGAAGTGAACTACATCAAACTCCTAGGGGTAGATGCTCGTTTAGCATATTTGTACATAAGTAGAAATAACTATGAGGAAGGGGAAAAACATGATGCAGCATTACCTGAAGATTATGTAATTGAATTCGATACAGAATTTTTTACTACGGAGAACGGTGGTTACCCTACAGTAGAAAAAGAAGCAAGCACATATCAAAAATTTGTTAGATATCAACCAAAACATATCGACAATATAACCGATGATGGTGAAACTGAAGGCAATTACGAGCTTATCATATATCCTCAATTGTCGCAACCCCTGTTCCTAGAAATGGGGCTTGCTACCTTGATGTTAAAAAACACGTACATAACTATTGACTTGTATCGCAATAACAGTCTTTTCGCATCAAAACGAGTGAGTAGATTCTCATTTGACGAAGAAACGGTAGTAGATTGGAGAAACATATCATTTTTCAGGAGAGCGCAATTTAATCATTTACCTGCCGGGACATATCTGGCCAAAATATGGCTAGAAAATCCACCGTTTGAAAAAGAGCGGCAATTTATTGGATGGCAACTTATTGAATTACAAGAAGATGCAAAGATTCGTATTAAGTGTAAAACAGAAGGAAAGATTCAAGTTTCTGTATTGGACCAACAGGGAGTGGGAGTTGATCATGCACAGGCATATATCATGAAGGACAATGTGATCATTGCCGAAGGAGAGAGTAATACCACTGGCAATGTAATGATTGGCGTTCCTTGTGATTTGAAGGAAGAATATACTCTAAAAATTGCATATAAAGGATTTTTAGTGCATGAACAACAGATTCGTGTCGGTTTGATAAGAAAAATACTGCCATTAAAGATACATCTAGAAATCGCAGTCCATGATGTTATCATACATGTGCAGGACAGTCATGGAAATTCACCCTCTTTTGATGCAGTTATGACCCTTACCAGTAATGATATGGAATATCCAACTGAAATAATGCCAGATGAATCGTCTCCTGAAACATATGCATTCAATAATCTTTATCCTGCGGACTATACTCTTAAGATTAGTTATCAATCATTTGAAATAGAAGAACAAATTCAAATTCCTAAAATATCGTCTATGACAATTATTCTTTATGATTTTGTTTTGAATGTTAAAGATGCTTGGGACCTTCCTCCAGAGGCCGATTTAGATATTGTAATGATGAGTGATGAATTTAAAAAACCAGTTACATTGGTGGGAAAGAAGTTATCTGCTGAAGTATATCGTTTTGATAATCTATACCCGGCAAATTATACGCTTAAACTTTCCTACAAAACGTTTATCTTTGAAGAATCTGTTCGAATATCTACATATGGCAGTGATGAATTGGCAATAGTTTTTCCTGCTGAATTCAATGTTGCAACAAATATTTTTGATGCTCGTGGCACCCCGTTGCCAAATGCAAAGGTTGTCGTAGAGAGAAAAGGGATGGAAATTCAAGCAATTACTGATGAAATGGGAAGTGCAATATTTTCTATTCCGCCTGGTTCTTACAATTTCAGTGTATATTATAAAGATGAGTTAATTGCTAATAGAAAAGTTGAAGTTTTAACTAAAATAGCATACGAAATTGTAACAAACAATGAGCCTTTGCTTCCATCAATCATAACAAGTTTAACTATAATATTACTTGTCGGAGTTGCATTTCTAAGTTACAGAAAAAAAGATGCGATGTTTTTCCTTAAAATATTGGCTATTTCACTCGCGATAATGGCCATTGTCTCGCCTTGGTGGGAGCTACAAGGCTCATCTTCTGACCCGTATATTGAAACATCTACCAAGTTATTTATGACTCCAGCAAAAATGATTACAATCACATCAAACGACAACGTAACAATAGGAGAGCCATATTTAGTGGGTGATGGGTTTTCAGCAGAAGTTGAACTATTGTTTACAACTGTAGTCGTCAGCTTCATATCTGTAATTGAGCTTTTAACTGCAATAATGATTGTTGGTATTATCTGCATAATATCAAATTTAATTCTTACTAATTTTTCAAGAAGGAGGCTCTCATTTGTGGTTTTTCTTTTAGCCATTATACTTTTCATTGGCACCATTGCTGCATTTTCTTATGCAATGTCTGAGTTGACCAACGAGTCAATCGGAAGTTTTATTGGAGAGGGAGACCTAGTTGTTAGCATTCCTGGAGAAGAATCTTATGATACAGTATTCTGTAGTTGGGGGCCAAATATTGGATTTTATTTGTTATTGTTATCCCTTGTAGTTCTCATACTAATTGTTGTGTTAAATATAAAAAGGAAATTTAAAGTGAAATAAGACATCGTTCCATTTAATCATTTTTCGCATATTAATGATATATGAGAAAAA
>CAZYFW010000021.1:0-14912 GCA_964646685.1 uncultured Thermoplasmatales archaeon | reverse complement strand
GGGAACACCACCGCAGCTATGGGGAAAGGATTTGCCATCGGCTCTGCTGCAATTACCTCCCTTGCACTCATATTTACTTATATGATATTGGCCAATAAACTCCTTGAAGCTAAAGGTTCAGAGTCTCTTTCACTCTCTTTAGGAGACCCTTATGTAATCTCTGGTGTATTTATTGGAGCTATGCTTCCTTTTATTTTTACTGCTCTTACAATGGGTGCAGTGGGAAGAGCAGCATATGCGATGGTGGAAGAAGTTCGTTATCAATTCAAAAAGTTTGATCTTTTAAAGAGCGATAAGAACAAACCAGATTATGCAAGATGTGTAAAAATCAGCACTAAACGATCATTGAAAGAGATGATACTTCCTAGTTTGCTTGCTGTAGTATCTCCAATAATTGTTGGCTTGATTCTAGGTCCTGAAGGACTAGGAGGCCTTTTAGTAGGCTCTATAGCTACCGGTTTCCTTCTTGCCGTGTTTCTTGCAAATGCAGGTGGTGCCTGGGATAATGCCAAAAAATTTATCGAGTCTGGGAATCTTGGCGGAAAAAGATCTGATTGTCATAAAGCAACCATCATTGGTGACACAGTGGGTGATCCATGCAAGGATACATCAGGGCCATCACTGAATATTTTGATCAAACTGATGTCTATTGTATCGTTGGTATTTCTGCCGCTAATTATATTTTTCCAATAATTAGTAAGATATTCAAAAAGCATATAAGGAATAAATATATTCCAAAACGACTATTTATCCTATAAAGTAGTGATTATTATGTACACTATACTAAAAATTGAGGATACGGTTCGGATACTTCCTGAAAAGTTCGGCGAAGACCTTGACAAGGTTGTTGAAGAAATCGTACAAAAAACATTTGAAGGAACTATGAGGCGACATCATGGTGTCATTGTCGTTGCCGACAACATCAAACCAATCGGCGATGGAAGAATTATACACGGTGATGGTGCTATGTATCAACATGTTTCCTTTGATGCGCTGATGTTTCGACCAGATTTGCAGGAAGTGCTCGATGGAATAGTCTGCGAAATCGTCGAGTTTGGTGCGTTTTGTCACATCGGTCCACTTGATGCTCTGATTCATATGAGTCAAATTATGAATGATTATGTTGAGGTTGATTCAGAGGGCGAGATGATTGTTGGTAAAGAAAAGAAAAAGACTTTGAAAACAGGAGATGCCATCAGAGCACGGATTGTTGCTGTAAGTATGAATGACCTTTCCGCTAGAGAAAGTAAGATTGGATTAACCATGAGGCAACCTGCACTTGGTGCTCATGATTGGATATATGAACCAAAGGAAGATAAGGACGCTAAAAAGAAAGAAGAAAAGAAGAAAAAGAAAGGGAAGGGGACGAAGTGAAAAACCTTAAAGCTTGTAAAACCTGTCATGCTTTAACTGACAAGGATACTTGCCCTACATGTTCATTACCTACTTCAAAGCGATGGCGCGGATATGTTGTAATCCGGGATCCCGAACATTCGCTCATCGCTGAGAAGATGAATATTCATAAACCTGGAAAATATGCATTAAAGGTTAGGTAATGGGTCGTATGCGTGTTTTACCTGATACTCTTAGAGATCTATTGAAAGAACCAATTGGTTTCTTAGCGAGTGAAAAGCAATTGTTAGAACTATTGCGCAATGAAAATTACATTGTTTCTATTGGCGATTTGGCGTCGTATACTTTACTAAAAAATGGCATTGAACCGGTTTTTTGTGTTGTTGATTTTAAAACACAACGAGGTGATTGTTCAACTGAGATAAAGTCGACACTTATATCATTTGGCAAAACACGTAAAGTTATTCATAATCCTGCAGCATCTCTTTCTGATGAATTATGGGATGCAATTAAAAATGCCTATCTTCATTTGGAAAAAGGATCGCTTCGTATTGAAGTTGTTGGTGAGGAAGACTTAGCTGCCCTTGCTGCAATTTATTTGGCCCCTAGAGACGTAACTATAATATATGGTTTGCCGAATAGGGGGGTCGTGGTTGTGAAACCAACAGAAGAACATAAGAGAAAAGTAAAAGAAATACTCGACAAGATGTGAGTGTATGGAAATAGAAATTGATTCAAAGAAGAATAATCCCTTACTTGATAGAACTGAAATTTTTTTTACTGTTCGACATGAGGGAGGAAGTACTCCAAATCGAGAGATTATTCGTAGTGAGCTTGCTGAAAAGCTCAATGTAAAAAAAGAAAATATTATTGTAAACGCTATTAACACTAGTTTTGGCATCCAAGAAACTACGGGTTATGCTAAGATTTATTCTTCCGTCGCAAAGGCAAAAGATGGGGAACAAAAGCATATTCTCAAACGAAATTTGATTGGCGTTGAAGGGAAAAAGAAAGAGGAGACGAAGACGGATGGGAAGCCTACTGAAGGAACTTCTAAAGTTGAAGAGCCGCCAAAGGAAGAAGCCGTTGTAGAAGCCGCTGAAGCGCCGTCTGAACAACAACCACCAGCAGCAGAGATGCCTGAATCAGTAGAACCGCCAAAAGAGGAAACTTCTGCTGAACCAGTGGAAGAACCAAAAGAAGAAAAGATTGAAGAGCAATCTGAGGCACCACAAGAACCCACCGCTGAAATGCCCCAAGAAGCGAAACTAGAGGAGCAACCCACGGAAGAGGCACCTGTAGAAGAACCACCCAAAGAACAACCATTAGAAGCCCCCGAATCGACAGAACTTCTTGAAGAAGAAAAACCGACAGAGGATGACGGTGAACCTGAGAAAACTGAAGAAAAGCCTAAAAAACCAGCCAAAACCTCGGAAGAAGAATCAAGCGAACAACTCACTGAAGAAAAGAAGGAATAGTCATGAGAAAGAGAGAAATTTTTAAAGTTGAAGGTGACAAAATCACTCGTTTGCGAAGAACATGTCCCAAATGTGGGGACGGTATATTTCTTGCCGAACATAAAAATCGATTGAGTTGTGGCGGCTGTGGCTACACTGAGTTTAAAGGTGGCGGAAAGAAATTTCCTTCAAAACCAATGAATGAAGAACAACCAAAAGTGGAGAAACCTACGGAAGAAGCACCAGCGAAAGAGAAATCAGAGGAGATAGCTGAACCACCACAAGAAGAAAAATCAGAAGAACCAAAAGAGGAAGCACCCATTGAAGAACCACCAGCAGAAGAAAAACCGGAAGAAACTCCCGAACCTGTAGAACCCGAAACACCACATACTGAAACTTCTAAGAAAGAATCTAAGAAAAACAAGCAATAAATATCATTTTACAACGTGTATTACTACGTTTTTAACTAATTTCATAGGTTAAAAAAATTCTCTTAATCTGAGTAAATTCTTTGAGAACCAATTACGAGGATATTTTCAATTTATTGAAGAGAAACAGAATAACTTTACTCCATATTTTGAAAACAGAGTTGAAGATAGTTCACCCAATGACAATAGTAAATCTATTAACCAGAATTCCAATAGCATCCAGGGTAAAAGGGTCTGTAGTGTAGCTTGGATATCACAGGGGCTTCCGGAGCCTCTGACTCGGGTTCGAATCCCGGCAGATCCGTTGTCTTCTCTCGGAGAGAATTTGGGGAACAGAGCTTTAAAAAGGATTTTTTTGTTTTTCTTTCTTATTGGTTAGGAGGTCATACTCAATTTTATATTCTCCTGGATCTCCATCTGTTATCTTAAAATTTTTCTCTCGACATAACGTTATCATAGGAGTGTTGTCCTTCAATACAACACCATAGAGTTTTTTCAGTTGCTTGTCTTTAGCTATTTCTATAGTATAATCAACAAACTCTGAACCTAGTCCCAATCGTTGCCATTCATCACTTACAATAAGTGCAAACTCTGCTTCATCGTCGCTCCCGGGACTTTCTATGATCCGAGTCACACCTAAAAATCGTTTCTTCCCTTTCTCATTTACTTCTGCAACAATTCCAATTTCTCTGTCATAATCAACGTTACAGTACCTTGTACGCATTTCATGTGGTGTTTCTTTTATTATTCTGAAAAAACGATATCTCACTGATTCTTCAGAGAAACTTTTAAACATATCATGCCATAGGTTTTCATCTTCTGGCTTGATTGGCCTTAAAAGTACTTTGGTTCCATCTGTAAGTTTTATATTTTTCATATATTTATTTGGATATTTGCTAATAATAAGATGAGGTTTACCTTTTGGATTTTTATCTATAACAATTCTTGCATCAACAGCAACGATATCATCACCGGATGCAATTAATGGATTAATATCAATTTCTTGTATCTCAGGATGATCTTCTATAAGCTGTGAAAAATTGATCATGATTTCTTCAATTTTTGTCATGTTAACTGGTGGTATATTCCTGAACCCTTTCATAAGTTCGTATGCTTTTGTTTGTTCAATTATTCTCTGTGCAAGAACCTGGTTTAATGGTGGGAAACCTATTGCTTTATCATTGAAAAGCTCAGTAAATATTCCACCCATGCCAAATAAAATTATAGATCCAAAAACAGGATCTTTTTTGGAACCAAGGATAAATTCTGCCCCTTCATTTTTGACCATTTTCTGAACCGCCACCCCTTCTATTCGTGCATCTGGTATTTTTTCTTTTACCGTCTTCATCATGGTTTTAAATGCATCTCTTACTGCTTCTTCACATTGCAAGTTAATAGCAACACCGCCGGAATCACTTTTATGTGTTATATCTGGAGAATGAATCTTTATTACAACAGGATAGCCAATTTTTTTGGCAGTATGCACAGCTGCATCTTCGTCCTTTGCAACAATCGGTCTAGTTGATTTGATGCCATAAAACTCAATGAATTCTTTTGATTCCCTTTCGCTTAATATGGTTCGATCTTCATTCAATGCATTAGTTATTATCGCTTTTAGCTTAGTTTGGTCTTCTTGTGATGGTTTAATATTTCGCTCCTCAGGTGTTTCATAAAGCAGTTCTAAGTTTCTCGCATATTTGTACAAATATGCATAGGCTTCCACTGCTTCTTCAGGTGTGGAATATGCTGGAACATTGTTTCTATTGAGAACCTGCTTGGCATAATAAACACTTTCTTCACCCGGGAAAGAAACTAAAATTGGTTTAACTGATTTTTTAGACAGATCAATAATCCTATCAGTAAGTTTTTTAGGACTTGCTACAACCTGAGGGACACATATAATCAATAAACCATCTATGTTTCTATCCTCAAGACATATTTCTATTGACTTTTGGTAACGATCTTCATCTCCATCTCCAATTATGTCAATGGGGTTTGCTTTACTCCAGTGAGGTGGTAGAAAACTATTAAGTTTCTCCATAGTTTCAAGTGATAACTCAGCAAGTTTACATCCCTTTTCGATTATTGCATCAGTGGCAAGAACACCAGGTCCTCCAGCATTAGTAATAATTGCAATATTTGGTCCTGTTGGGCGTGGTTGTTTTGCAAGAATTGATGAACAATTAAACAAGTCCGCTATTTCTTTTACTCTTACCACTCCTGCTCTTTTGAAAGCTGCGTCATAGATATAATCTTCACCAGCCATTGCACCAGTATGAGATGATGCAGCCTTTGCTCCTTCTTTGAATCTACCAGATTTAATCACGATAATTGGCTTTGAACGGGCGAAACTTCGAGAAGCACTCATAAATTTACGTGCATCTGTTATTGACTCTACATAAAGAACGATGCACCGCGTATACATATCCATGCCAAAATAGTCAATCAAATCACCAAAGTCAACATCCAGCATCGATCCAACAGATACAAAAGAGCTAAATCCTACCTTTGCTGCAGCTGCCCAGTCCAATATAGCACCACATACCGCTCCACTTTGCGAAAACAACGCAATATTACCTCTTTCAGGCATAGAACCAGCAAAAGTAGCATTAAGATTCAAATAGGGTAGAACGAAGCCTACACAATTTGGGCCTACGATTCTTAAACCATATTTTTCCTTAATATCCAACAGTTTTTTTTCTAAAGTTTTTCCTTCCTCACCAATCTCTTTAAATCCTGCTGAAATAATCAAAATTCCTTTGATGCCTTTTTTTCCACACCGTTCAACAACATCAACAACTACTTTTGAAGGAGTTGCAACAATAGCAAGATCTACGATTTTTGGTAAATCATCAATTGAAGGATATGCTTGTACTCCTTGGATGCTTTCTTTATTTGGATTTACTGGATACACCACACCTTCATATCCAGAGCCAATAAGATTTCTAAAAATTCTATAACCTGGAGCTCCGATCTCATTGCTTGCTCCAATGACTGCGATACTCTTAGGTTTAAAAACGTTATTAAGATTCTCAACACTCATAAAGTTGTCCTCCAATCTGTTAGGCTATCTGGGTGACCGTATCTACATAGTGGTAAAAAACTTATCGTTGAATATACCATTATAGATCCCAAAATGGTGCAAGCAATTTTTTAAGCTCGAAAACAAGTTGCCCCACATCCTCAGCTTTCTTATCAGGAATGTCTTCTTCCATTACGATATCTTTTCTCCCAAGAAGGCCGCACATAATATTGTAGTATGATTTGATACTTGCTGAACTATTATAACCGCCGCCAAAGAGAACTAACAACTTGTTGCATGTCGGCAAAGAGAGCGATAGCATCTTTTTTGCAAGTTTGTAATAGACTTGATATGTAAGATTAAGGTCGGCAAGTGGATCAGAATGATGAGTGTCTACTCCACATTGATAGATGATGATTTCTGGGTTAAATTGTCTTGTAAGTAACGGTATGATGCTGTTAAACGCATTTAAATAACTCCCACTACCTGTTCCTGGCGGCAATGGTAGATTTACAGTGTATCCTTCTCCGCTATTTTTTCCTAATTTTTCCATACTTCCGGTTCCAGGGTACAATGTTCGCCCATCTTGATGAAATGAGATATTAAGAACAGTAGGGTCATCATAGTAAATCTCTTGTGTTCCATTGGCATGATGAACATCTAAATCCACAATCAGAAAACGCTCTAGTTTATATTTCGCCCGTAGATGTTCTATTGTTATTGCTATGTCGTTGAAAAAACAAAAACCAGATGAAAAACTTCTGCTAGCATGATGGAAACCAGCAAGCAGATTAACCATACACTGAAAACCTTCGAACAATTTTTCACCCGCAAGTATCGTCCCTCCAGTAGCAAGACTTGCATACTCATAGATTCCAATTGGTGCTGGTGTATCAAAAGCAAGCATTCCTCCAGTTTGACTTAGATTTTTTATACGTTCTATAAATTCTTGATCATGTACTCTCAAAAGATCTTTATCAGTTGCTTTTTCTGGTGTAAATATTTTTACATCATCCATTATGCTATGTTTCTCCAAGAATTCCATTGTTTTACGCGGTTTATCTTCTACTAATGGATGATTTGTGCCAAGATCATATTTGTTGTAGTCTTCATGGTATACAATTCCAATCATAAGTGCTTGCCCATATTCAATTTTCTTATAAAAACTATTACTTTTTATGCTTATAATATGTCTTTGTTATTTTCTGTTCATTCAGTTAACTACGAATTGTACGGATTTGTCTAAACTCCCTCTTTCAAACAAAAAGATTATTAACACGTGTTAATTATAGTATATTTTGATGAAAGAAACTAATTTTTCTGAAACTGAAGTAAAACAAAATTTGATAGATAATTTTGAAGATGTAAAAGAAGTAGTTAAAAAATATGAAGGACGATCACGAGCAGGATTAATGCTAGGGCTGCAAGAGATAGGCGCAACGATGCAAGGATTTATTGGCGCCTATTACCCAGTTTCATCAAATATTATTGTAATAAATAAAACTCCACTTCGAAGGATACATGAAACAAATCCAAACTTGCTAAAGCCATACGGGTTCCATGTTCTGTTACATGAATATATCCATGCGCTTGGTTTTCTAGACGAAATTGTAACACGACAAAAAACATATGAAATCAGTAAAAAGCACTTTGGAGAAGACCATGTAATAACAAAATTATCAACAGATATGAGACAATTTTTCCCAAATCTTGCATATCCTATACAAGGATGGCTACCACCAAAGGAAATACCTGCAATTGAAATTGTCCAAGGATTTGATCGATCAAATGTAAACTCATATATTACATGAGTATTAGTTAGATGGTTCTTTCAGATTGCCAAATGTTCTTAGAATTAGTTCAGGTAATGCTGGATGGATATGCATGCCGCGACCTATGTATCCGATTTGTCCTCCAAGAGCCATCGCATTTATTACCTCTTGTATTAGCATTGGAGCATATGGGCCAATTATATGAAATCCTAGGATTTTTCCGCTTTCTTTTTCAACAATTGTTTTAGTAAAGCCATCTATTTCAGCCATTGCTTCCCCTTTGGCGACATCGCTGTACTTTACTCGACCTACTAATATCTGATGATCCCTTTTTGCCTCTTCTTCAGTGAGGCCAACAGCTGCTATTTGCGGATATGTAAATACTGCGTAAGGAATCGCACTATAATCCATCGGTGTTTTATGATCATGGACAGCATTTTGCCATGAAATTAATGCTTCATCGTTTGCTACATGTTTGAACATGTACTTTCCAATTGCATCACCAAATGCCCAAATATTTTTTTTGCTTGTTTCAAGATATTCATTGACTTTTATGTATCCTTGCTTATCTAACTCTACACCTGTATTTTCAACTTTTAACAAATCAGCGTTTGATTTTCTGCCAACAGCGTTTAAAATTTTTTCTGCAGTAACTTGAATTTCTTTACCTGTGCCTTTGTCTTTTCCAATAACTGTGAATCCTTTTCTATCTTTTTTTATTTCTATTACTTCTATGTTAGTAAAAACATTCATTCGCTTTTCCAGTTGCCTTTTTAAAAGATCAGAAATTTCAGGTTCTGAGTTCTTTATTAGTCTAACATTTCTTTGAAGAATTGTTACTTTGGTCCCCATAGCTGCAAAAAAATGTGCAAATTCAACAGCGATGTAGCCACCGCCAATAATTACAATGCTCTCTGGTTTTTTGGTAAGATCAAATATATTTTCATTTGTAAGATACTCAACATTTTCGATACCTTTAATTGGGGGGATTAAAGGACGTGCGCCAGATCCAATAAATATTTTTTCACCTTTGATCAGTTCTCCGTTTATTTCTAATACATAATCAGAAATAAATTCTCCAGTGCCTTCATAATAATCAAAATTGTCCATAGGTGATTCTAAACCTTTTCTCATATGTTCATGACTTTCACGAATAGGTTCCCTCATATGCTTCATTATTGCGCCAAAATCAACATCTTTTATTTCTGCTTCGATGCCAAGTTTTTTAGCGTCTTGGATTTCAACTATCCTATCTGCAGGATATATCAACATCTTAGATGGAATGCATCCAACATTAAGGCAGGTGCCGCCTAACGGTCCCTTGTCAACCCATGCAACAGAAAAATCATGTGATAGTGCTGCATCGACAATTTCTCCACCACTATCACTGCCAATAACTATAACATCATATTTTTTCATGCTATTTTACCTCCCGCTTAATCTTATTTTATAAGCTCTTTTAATTTGTCAATAGAACCTTTCACATTTTCTGCCTTCATGATATATGAACCCGAAACAAACATATTTGCACCAGCATCATTTACAAGTCCAATTGTTTTGTTAGTTACTCCTCCATCAACTTCTATATCCAGATCTGGGTCTTTAGATCTTAATTCAGAAATTTTATCAAGCATTTCAGGTAGAAAGGGACTTCCATAAAAACCAGGGTTTACCGTCATAATCAAAACCTGATTCAAGGAATCAATATACTCCTCAATTTCACTAATTGGTGTTTCAGGATTTAATACGAATCCCATTTGTTTATTCTTGCTTTTAACCAGGTCAATAATTTTTTGATGATTAGTACAGGATTCAAAATGAACAAGAATAGTATCTACTTTCATGTAATTTTTTCTGATCCAATCTTCTGGACTATTTATCATCAGATGTGCTTCAAATTTACATTTGGTTTTTGGTAAAGTAAAATCAAAATCTATTGAGTTGCTTGGTACAAACTTCCCATCCATAAAATCCAATTGAATCAATTCAACGTAATCCTTAACTTTTCCAATTCTTTCTTCTAATTCGCTTTGAGATTTTGCAATTATTGCAGGAATGATTCTTTTCCTGTTCATATTTTCTCACCATCTAACAAGCTGTTAGTTTCAATCTTATATTTTTTAAAATTCAAACAAATATCTTCCCCTTCATGATATCCGTCATAAAATCTTTTAATAATCCTAAATGCTTCTAAACTATCTTTTGCAACAAAAATTCCACCCAGATCTTTTTTTTCTAAAAATTTCCGATTCAATGGATACTTCTCAACCCATTTCAAAAATTCTACCCACATATCTCCAAGTAAAATAATCGGAATATTGCAGATGTGCTCAACCTGAACCAACTGCCAAGTATACGCAAACTCCAAAAGTGTACCAACCCCACCAGGGGCAACGACAACTGCGTTTGACAAGACCATGAAAGTATCAAGACGTTTGGAAAATCTATCAAATTCTCTTTTAATGTCAAGATGTCTATTTGGTTTCTGCTCAGCAGGAATATCAATGTTTAAACCTATGGAATGGATTTCACCGTTTTTTCTACCATCCCTATGACCTTTGCATGCAGCCTCCATGATACCGGGTCCACCACCAGTAACAATATCAATATTCTCAGAAGCAATCATGTGAGTTAGTTTGTAAACTTCATCATATGCAGGGTCCTCCTCTTTAATTCTAGCCGATCCAAAAATTGCAACACGGAAATGTTTTTGATACAATTCATCATCAACAGCATTATCACTCATATTATCTCCTCTAAATTTTTATGCATAGCCGCAGCAAAGCAGGCACCATACAAACTAACATCATAGTTCATTATAACATATATTGGAGTTTGTTTCAAAACATCAGCTCGCTGATAAGCATTTTCAAATTCATTTAAAAACTCATTTGATAAAAAGATGTCCTTATTTTTTGATGCAATTCCCCCAGCAATATACAGACCACCTGTTGCCATAGCATCAAGAACAAAATTCTTTGAACATCTGCCGTAAAATCTTGCAAATAGTTGAAATGTCTCCTTGCAAGTATCATCGATAGTTCTATATTTAGAAATTAATGCTGCTTTGTCGGTTGCTTTTTCAATTTCCTTAGAATAACTCGTCTCCGTGTTATTATTTTTCTTTAGATACAAATAAATACTTTCGATACCACGGCCAGACAATAACTCTTCATAACAAACAGGCTCTGAAAAATTCCTCAAATCCTTGATAAACTCTAAAAGTTTAAATTCAAAATCATTTTGGGCAGGAAAATCACTATGTCCACCCTCACTTGGAATTGGAATATATGCATTCAAATTTTTGTCATAGGTGAGAATACTTTTCCCCAGACCAGTGCCTGCTCCCAATACTGCTTTAGTAGTATTAGATGGATCGCTTGAGCTTATAACTTCCCTAACTTTGAAAATATCATTCGTATTGTTTTGATTAAGCAGGTTAATTCCATAACCAATTGCCTGAAAATCATTAATAATAAATGCTGATTTTAATGTAGTCTCTTGTAAAAATTCATCCGTGTTAACATTCCATTCAACATTTGTTAAATCTGCAAAGTTTTGATTAACCGATACGACTCCAGCTGCCCCAATACAAGCATTATCTATTTCGATTCCATGTTGTTTTTTTGTATATTCTAAAGTCTCTTTTACTGCAAGAGTAAGTGAATTTAGTTCTTGACTTTTGAAATTAATCGAAAATAAAAGTGCAGGTCTATTATTTTTTATTCCTGCAACTCCAAGGTTTGTGTTGGTACCCCCGATATCTGCACCTAAAACATAAGAAGAAAAATCATCCTTGTTTATTTTTTTTTCATAATTTTTAACAGTATAATTTAACTGAATGAAAATCACCTACCTACTCTCTCCTGTAAATAAAGTTCATTATTAAAGATGCCGTATACTAGAAGCTATTGACACTTAAACCTCCACCTTATAATAGATTGTGTGGCATTCATAAAAATTATTCTCAGTTACGTTCATAAATTGTGCGAATGCTTCAAACAAACTTCAACCATATTCGGCGGGCATTTAGTAAGTTTACCTGTTTTAACATATTTCTTGAGTCTATTTAACCAAAATGGAGTGACCTCACAACGTTTTACGACTTCAACAAACTTAAGAATTGTATCCATTGTATCAGGATGTAAAATATGTTCCATTTCACACGCATCTTTCTCAGCTGTCTTCTTATTAATGCCAAGCAATAATAAAAACTCGGTCAATGTGTCATGCCGCTTCTTCGTCTTCCTTGCAATCTGTCTCCCTTTTTCAGTTAACGTTACACCACTATACTTCTCATAATCAATATATCCCTCTTTGCTTAGCTTTTGAAAAATCTCCGTGACGCTTGCCGGGCTTATATTTAACGCTGAGGCTATATCGTTTGTATGAACTGGTTTTTTTCCCTTTTGAAGATCATATACAACTTCCACATAATCTTCTATTGTTTTTTTCCTCATATTATATCCCCAAGAGAATTACTCTTAGAATAAAACCGACAATGGCTGCTGTACCCGCCATAATCAGTGCCGATTTTATCATATTCTTCACGCCCAATTCTTTCAGCAACACCACAAAGGCAGCAACACAAGGAAAATACATCGTGAGCATGGTTGTTGCAATGACTAATTGCAATGGATTCATTCCTAGTGGGAGTAACATGCCTACTGCAAGATCCTTACGCAGAAAGCCGGTGACCATAGCAATGCTAGCGCCACCAGGCAATCCAAAAACACTCATCATTGGCGAAAGAATATTGCTTAGCCATTGTAAAACCCCCAACGTATATAAGATGTTGATAACCAGTATGCCAAAAAAGAGGAATGGTATCGCTTCTTTTAAGAACCATCGTATTCGCATCCATGTTTTTTTCACAATTGCTTTGCCACTCGGTCGGCGATAGGGTGGTATCTCAAGAAATATTTCTGGACTTGTTCCTTTGATCATTTTATTCAAAATGAGTCCTACTACAAGGTACACAATAAACAACGAAAGAAACACCAGACTTATGTAATACAATCCATAGGGGCCTAAAATCCCAAAAATCATTGCCATTTGTGCCATACAAGGAACGGCAATGGCCAACAAGGTCGCTGCAATAAATCGTTGTTTTGGTGTTTCCATGGTCCTTGTGGCCAATGCACCAGGAACATTACAGCCAAATCCAAGGAATGTAGGGATAATGCCATAACCATGCATACCAAGTTTATGAAAAATGTTGTCCACTAGGGTTGCAAGGCGGGGAAGATAACCGGTATCTTCCAGAATTGACAACATGAGATAAAACGCAATGATGTACGGTAGTACCATGGCAAACGGGACAAATAATCCAGTAGTAAGCATGCCCATCGATAGTTCAAATTGTATCTCTCCTTCAATGAGTTTTCCGATGAGAATATCATGAAGAACTGTTCCGGAGCCAAGCCAATCAGAAAGTGCCATCACTAGTGGCTGGTATCCATGTTCGAAGAGAATAGTGATACCACTGCCGATGATTTCACCAATAAATCGTACTATCCAGAATACGCCAAAGATCACCAAAGCTGCGATAGGTAGCCCAGTCAATGGTCGAATGGTCAGATCAGAAAGTCTTTCCAGAACAGTATGATGGCGGTGCTCTACCCGCTCGATCTTGTTGATAATTGATCCAATCTCTACCCAGCGACCCTCTTCACTGGTTGGTTTAATCTTTTCGTTAGTTCGTGCACGAGAAAGGTGTGTAACTAGAGATTTAATACCTTCGCCAGTTAGTGCAACAGTAGGAACAACCGGAACTCCCAGGAGTTGTTCCAGCTGCTGTTCATCGATATGAATGCCAAGATGTTTTGTTTCATCCCAGAGGTTTAAGACGATAACAACCGGAATGTTTCGTTCTAATAATTCAAGGGTAAGATATAAATTACGCTCAAGATTCGTCGCGTCAATGACATCAACAACAACATCTGCATCCTTGAGCATCCTAACAGCGACTTCTTCTGCCTTATTGGATGGTTCTAGTGAATAAGTACCTGGAGCATCAATAATCTCGACAAACTCGTCGTTAATTTTCATCTTTCCTTTTGAAAAATCAATTGTTGTCCCTGGATAATTTGATGAAATGACATTCGCGCCGGTCAATCGTGAAAACACAACACTTTTACCAACGTTTGGATTTCCCATTAAAACAATTTTTTTTGTCATATCTCCTCAACAATTATTTTATGGGTCATACCTCGGCCAAGGGTCATTTGGCATCCACATACAGTTACTGTTAATGGACCTTTAAACGGTTGTCGAGAAACTACCTTTATAGTTTGTCCTTCTCTAATTCCCATCACGCGAAGTTTTCGTTGAAAACCCATGCCGCCTTTTAACATCACTATACAGCCTCTCTTGTTTTCTTTGAGATGTGCTAATGGTATGAGTTTATTTTCCATTTATTTCACCGTATAAATTTTTAGGTATGCCTAAATATTACTATGTATCTAGCTACTATATATAAATTTTGGTATGCCTAAAAATATGTATAAAAAGAAAATGAGGTACTAGGCAATAGTTATATCCTTGCACAGATAGACATTTTGAATAGCACTCAACAGCTTAATGCCATCTTTCATGGGCTTCTGGAATGCTTTTCTACCAGAAATAAGCCCTGTTCCTCCAGCACGTTTATTAATAACCGCCGTCCTCACTGCTTGTGCAAAATCATTTTTACCAGATGCTCCACCAGAATTGATAAGCCCAACTCGTCCCATATAGCAGTTAGCAATTTGATATCGTGTAAGATCTATTGGATGATCGGAGCAAAGTTCAGTATATGCTCTATCATCCATCTTCCCAAACTTTACGCCATCTCGGTTAAGTGCAACATATCCACCATTGATCGTTGGTAGTTTTTGTT
>CAZYFW010000020.1:0-14989 GCA_964646685.1 uncultured Thermoplasmatales archaeon | reverse complement strand
CAAAACCATTGTTTGCTTTCGCTTATTCATGGCCTTTAGTTTTATTTGTGAGGATATTTGAACGAATTGGCAAGGGAATTCGAACTGCGCCTCGTGATGCAATTATTGCTGAATCTACCAATTCATCTGTCAGAGGCAAAGCCTATGGGTTTCATAGAGCAATGGATGGTATCGGATCTATTTTAGGCGCGGTTCTTGCTTTCATACTTTTCCCTCTTCTTGGTTTTAGGAATATTTTCTTGATAGCATTCATTCCAGGAGCTATAGCTGTCTTATGTATCTTTTTCATTAAGGAAAAACATGACATAAAAGAAACCAAGAAAGAAAAAACAATGTCGTTTAAGGTTAGTTTGAAAACTCTTCCCCGGAATCTAAAACTCTTTATCTTAGTTTCAACTGTGTTTGCATTTGGACATTTTGGCTATGTGTTTCTTTTGTTAAAAGCACGAAATATTGGACTGGAAAATGACACTGCAATCTTCCTGTATGTCTTATTTTATATTGTTTACACTCTGTTTGTCATCCCTTCAGGAATGCTCTCTGATAAAATTGGCAGAAAACCTGTTCTCATGATAGGGTACTTGCTGTTTGCTGCGACAGCAATCAGCCTTTTGTTCACCTCTCAGATGTATGCTCTTTTAGTTGTATTTGTGATATATGGTGTATTTTATGCGATGATTGATGGTGTGCAACGTGCGTTTGTTGTTGATCTGTCCCCTCCTGAAATAAAGGCAACAGCACTTGGGACGTTTCATACAGCAATTGGACTTGTTGCTCTTCCAGGTGGATTTATTGCTGGATTGATATGGGATGGGATATCTCCTGAGGCAACGTTTCTCTTTGCACTGACTCTATCTTTGCTTGCCATCATGTTATTCATCTTTGTTAAAAATGTGAGGCCCAAGGTGATAAAACATAGTTAGTGAAGAAACGACGATTAGAGAAATTGTTGACAGAATAATCCTATTTAATTATACCTACTTTTTTCATCTTATCATAGCTCTCTGGATTTTTTTTGAAATAAGAATGAACCGGCTCAAGAATCTTATTCACATAGGATGCTGTAGCATTTTTCAAGTCAAGAGGATGGAGATCTTCAACAAATGCGTTTTCTAGTTCTTCATAAGATTCAAATTCTAGATTTCCACCAAACTTTTCTGGTCGTTCAATCAAGAATGTTTTTCCCTTCAACTCAGGAAAGATGACAAACTTACATATCTCAAGAACAGGATTTCCTTCAGTCTGTTTTTCAGGGCAAAAAGCCTTGTTCATTTTCTTTTTAACAACATCAGGACTATCATGAATTGAAATCATGGAATCTGGTTTGCTCTTACTCATCTTCATTTCGATAGGATTCATACGTCCGCCAGCTTGCAAACCAGTCATAAGAGGCGTATGTAGTGCAACTGGAGGTTTTTTACCAATCTTTTTGGAAACGTCACGAGCAAGCATATGAGCATGACGCTGATCCATTCCCCCATAGGCAACATCCAAATCAAGATAAAAGATATCTGAAACTTGCATGGCAGGATAAAAGAGCTTAGATAAGTCCTTGTCCGCTTCTTCCGCCTCTCGACCCATGATGTCCATGGCTCTTTTAACACGAGCAACTGAGGTTGATTTTGATACCTTTAATACCAGTTCCCAATATTTTGGATCCCCAATGTAATCGCTGGCGTACAAGAATTTTACCTTAGTTTTATCTACGCCCATTGCAGCAAAACAGTCTTCCATATATTTGCCGCAGAGCTTAATTTTTTCAATGTCTCCGTCAAGCTTGTCGTTAATATATGCATGCCAATCGGCAAGAAGCACCGTAAAATCAAATCCACATTCAATAAAATCCTTTATTTTGTTTGTACAAATCTTCCAACCAATATGAACCGAACCAGATGGCTCAAAACCGATGTATCCTCTAGGTCTATCTTTTTGACAAACTGCCTTAAGTTCCTCAGGAGTAATAATTTCTTCAACATTGGCCATTAATTTTTCCACTTTGCCCATATTATTCTATCTCTCAAGTTTTTTGATTACTCTGCCAATAATTTGTTCAGTTGCACCGAGATAATTCTCAGGCTTTAGTGCATAATTTATTTCTTTTTCAGTGAGCAGCTTTAATTTTTTATTTTCCCGTAAGAAAACCTCTTTCAAGATTTTATCTTGAGAAGCAGCTTTCAATGCTGTTTTTCTCATAAGTTCGTGTGCTTCTCCTCTACCCATTCCCTTAGAAATAAGTGTTGTCATTAATGACTCTGCCATTGGAAGTCCCTTTGAAATCTCCAAATTCTTTTTCATTCTGTCTGGAAATACCTTCAGATTCTTGAAAACACTAGTCATCTGGTATATAATCCAGTCAGTAAGAATTATTGAGTGAGGCAGAATGAACCGTTCAGCCGAAGAATTACAAAGATCACGTTCATGCCATTGTATGGAGTTTTCATATGTTGGAATGATAAAACCACGAACAACCCTGGCAAGGCCACAAATTTGCTCACAGGTAATGGGATTTCTTTTATGAGGCATTGTAGAAGACCCAACCTGTTTCTTAGCTTCAAATGCTTCAGCAACTTCCCCAATTTCATCACGTTGTAGGTTCCGAATCTCAGTTGCAAACTTCTCCATACTCGTTGAAATATTACATAAAACTCCCAGAAGTTCATTGTATCTATCGCGACAAACAATCTGAGTGGAAACATCTTCAACTCCAAGCTTCAACTCTTTGAGCATCTCCTCCTGAAGTTTTAAAGCATTTTTACCTAAAGCAGCCCCTGTTCCAACAGCCCCAGATAATTTACCAACTTGAAGTCTGCTTATACATTCAAACATCCTTTCCGTATGCCGGTCAACTTCCATCGCATATCCTGCCATTTTAAGGCCAAAAGTTATGGGGATGCTATGTTGGCCATGAGTCCGTCCAACCATTACAGTTTTCTTGTGCTTTTTAGCAAGATTTACAAGAGATTTTTTCAATTCTCTAAGGTCTTTTCTAATAATTTCTATTGACTTGGCAAACTGAAGCGCATTAGCTGTATCAACAATATCATAACTAGTTGCTCCAAGGTGAATGTATTTGCCAGCATCTCCTTTACACTGCTCAGCAAGGGCTTTTGTAACAGCCATTATGTCATGTTTTGTTTCAGCTTCTATTTCATTTACTCTTTCAACTTTAACATATTTTGTAGAAGCTTTACTTGTAATTTCATCAGCAGCACTTTTTGGGATATTGCCGACTTTAGAATGCGCTCTTGCAAGAGCTGCTTCAACATCTAGTAAAAATTGCAAACGACGGTTCTCGCCAAAAATCTCTTTTACTTTTTCTCTGCCATACCGGTAATCAAGTGGGCAAACTGGATTATTCATGGTAATTCACAATTCTGGAATTAAGTTATACTTAATGTTCTTTTCTACAGAAAACATGACTATCTATATTGGAAGAAAAAGAAACGAAGAGGTATTAATTATTAAATTTATTTCTTCTTGATGGGCACCTTAACTTTAGCATAGAGTATTGTCTCACCATTGACGATCTTCGGTTTCTTTGTATATTCCTCCCATGCTGGAACTGGTTCGTTTGCCCATTCATAGCCGTTATCTTCTATCCATTGGGAGAGTTTCCTATATGTATCTCCATACTCACTTGCAGGTCCTTCGTGTTTTATGACAGCAACTTCCATCGAAGGAAGATTTTTGATTTTGACTTCCTCATCGGGAGTTGCCGTTCCTTTAATCGAAATGGCTATTTCACTTCTACATTTTTCGGGAGGTGTTCGTTCTGGATTATCATAACATAAAGTTAATGATTTGAATCCAGGTCTAACCTTCTTTCCCTTTACCCACTCAAACAATCTGGGAATATATTTATCAAAAGGGACTTCACTGTAAGCTCCCACATGTTCAATATACGCTATTTTCATTGGTTTTGTTTTTTCAATTTTTATTTTGTCCATAAATATTCACCCTTTATATTGGAAAAATGGTAACAAGTGATTGTATAAATATGTTATATGGGTGCAGATAAAAGTATTATTTCTTTTTTACCGGGGAATGCCAGAGCGTTTTACCATTGATAAACTCCTTTTTACCTTTCTTTTTAATAGTTTTTAAGTTTTTAATGTGCGCATCTTCATGAACATTCTCTAAGAACTTCAGTTCTTTGCAGGTTTCAAACTCAACGCACTCCCAGCACCCATCAAATTCTTTTTTCTGAGCACATTTTCTAATTTTACAAAATGGCGATCCACCGCCATTTCTACAACCACTACGACATCGGAATTTAACCATTGCGCCAAGCACTTTATAGCATTCATCATAGTTTTTGAAATCTTTACCAAATGAATACGTTGATATAAAATTGGCAAAACGGTCATATTTCGCATCCATTAATTCCTTTCTTAGATCTTGAGCAAGGTCAGGAATTCTTCCATTATAACCATGGCAGTCGTTACAATACAGGCCACAACATGTAATCAAATTTTCATCTTTTTTTCATTTTTATCATCCTTTACTTTTTCTAACAGTGCAATCAATAAGGTCAACGCATCTTCGTGTTTCTTTAACATCATGAACCTGGACGATATCTGTACCGTTGCTCACCGCATTGATAGTTAACGAAAGTTCATGAGTGATCTGAGTAATTCACTTCCTTCTACATATGTCTGTGTCAGTTCTGCAGCAGTTTTTTTGTCAAGTCCTTGGTTAATCAATTCCTTTTGAAAGACCTTTCCTCCCCTTTTTGCTTGTCGTTTGAAGCGTAAAAAAGCTCCTCCAGATTTCAGCATCAGTGATGGAAGAAAAGAGAGGAACATGCCAAACCATTTGATAGGATCAGCATCCCTCGTATCTTTGTTATGTTTATTCATGCTTTAGTCTCTATTGTTCGCTTTAGTCGTGGTGTTCGTGTTTTCCAAAGTTGCCCATCATTTTCCCAAGATTTAAGGTCGACATGTACTGGCGTGTAAGTTCAAATGCCTGTTCATCAGTCATACCTGCCCCCTTAAGTTCCTTATAGAATATAGCAGCAGCTTCTGCGTACTGCTTGGCGCTTTTTGGGCCATAGAGCAACTCGCTCAATTCTTTGAGTAGTCCAGGGATTTTTTCCCCAACAACATCCAATATTTCTTTTATTTTTTCTGGGTCTGGCATTCCTTCATGTTTATTCATAGTTCATATTCCTCCAATTTAATTTCGTAATCCTTTCATATGTGGTCATTTCATATCTTAAAACCGAGCATTTGTGACCACTTTTTGATCACTTTATCTGTAAGGTTATAAACATAAATTGATCCTTTCTGAGTTTTTTGAATGATGTCTTTATCAATTAGCTCTTTTATTTTTTCTCTGATAATACGTCGAGATGCTGTCCCACGTCTAGTTCGTACTAATTCAGTTATTTGTGATATATTCAGTTCACTTCTATCCAGGAGTACACGAACTATGTCTTGAGATATGGGATCTTTTAGTTCAGGTAGTACTGCATCAGGTGTTAAACCACCCTTGTCCATGATAACTCCTGCAATTTTTAGATACTTCTGTGTAATATCTCTTACATTTCTTAGCGGTTCAACTATTGTTGATATCATTTTTTCTAGTTCTTCAATACGTTTGTTTAGTTTTTTGACTTCTTCAGATAAATCTTTTGTCACAGAGGACGAAATAAAATAATGGTTAAAAAACAATTGCAATAAAAGTTTATTTTCTAACAATACAATCAATAAGATCAACACATCTTCGTGTTTCTTTAACATCATGAACTCGGACAATATCCGCACCGTTAGCTACAGCAAGACGGGCTGCTGCAAGACTGCCCTCTAATCGTTCTGAAGCTGGTAATGGTACATCTCCACCATATACATTCCCAATAAACGTTTTTCTAGAAGGACCAACCAAAATGGGATATCCAAGATCCTTAAATTCAGTAAGCCGACAAAGAATCTCGTAATTATCCTCTATACCCCTTCCAGTTCTTTTTCCAAATCCGAGTCCAGGGTCGATAACAATATTTTCCTTTTTAATGTCACAAAGCATGGCGTATTCTGCTCTTTCTTTCAAAAATGATTTGATCTCTCCGACAACATCATCATACTTAGGATCAATTTGCATATTTCTTGGATTTCCCTTCATATGCATGAGACATACAGGAACTTCATATTCGGCTATTGTGCCTGCCATGAGTTTGTCGGCCTGTAATGCAGTAATATCATTCACCATGTTGACGCCCGTGTCCAATGCCTTTTGAGCAATCTTAGCTTTATAAGTATCAATTGACAGCGGAACATCTATGGTGTTGATCAATTGCTCTATAACAGGTATTACGCGATTCGTCTCTTCTTTTAATGAAACACTTGCTGCACCAGGTTTTGTTGATTCTCCACCAATATCTATGATGTCTGCACCACTTTTTGCCATGGAAATAGCATGACTTACAGCATCATCAACAGAAAAATGTCTTCCACCGTCAGAAAATGAATCTGGAGTAACGTTCAAAATACCCATTACAACGGTTTGCTTATCAAGATCAAACGTTTTGTCACCAATTTTTAATGACCTCATTTGATGTCCTTCAGTAATGTTTCAAGGTCTTTTGCAATTGTTTTTAATCGCGGATAATGTCTGTTGAGCTTTTCAACAAGCTCGTAAAGTTGTTTGATAGTTCCCATAATGAGAATATCGCCTGTTTTATCATGTAGCTCAAAAGTATGCTTGGGTACTGCAACCTCTCCACCAATTGACAGCATATCTTGTTTGATGATGATAGCGTCTTGAAGAATAACATTTTCCAATTTAATAACCTTAAAAATAGCCTTAGGTGCCATGATGTCAATACTATCGGGGTCACTTTGTATTTTTTTAATCTCTTTTCTGGCATCATCGAGTGTTTTTACATCGATAATATGAAGGTTGTATGTTGTCACAAAAACACAGAATATACTAATTCTATATCAAATATTTGTAGATAAAATGCTACTTTTGTTTTTTTCTTTCCTTTTTTTCTCGTGCCTTCTTTACTTTTAATGGCAAATACAAAATATAGAAAATACAAAAGAATTCAATATTTGCAGCGATAACTATGTAATAAGGATGAAACCCCTGATAATAATGAAAAACACCCAACAATAAAGCTACAATTATTGCGATAACTGCGTATATTTTTATTTGTTGTTTTTCACTTTTATTTTCAAACATTAATCGGCGAATATCATCTTTAACCTATTAACATTTTTGTAGATAAAGATAATTTATGTCCAGATGCTAATTTTTCTTTCCAGCTAAGCGAGATAATATCAGAAATATTGCAAAAAATCCAATCCCTATTGCAAGAACACCAACAACTGGTGCGTCTCCAAATATGCCACCACGATAAATGTCATAGAATGCCAAAATCATTACTATTAAACCAATTAAACATATTAACCAAAAAATCCTTGGATGGGAGTAATAGAATTCCATGTCCATAATCCATTCTCGATATAGATTTCTTGGTATTTTCTCCATATCATCACACTACTTTTCTGTCCATTTTTTTCTTTCATATTCAAACATATAATGTCCAATTAATGTTAGAGCAACAAACAAAATACCTACAATCAAAGTCCATAACCACAATTCTATTGCTCCAGGAAAATCTATTGACCAGTATTGGATATAAAAAAAGAATGACCCCAATCCAACAATTGCTAAAGTTAATAGAAAAGTTTTCTGCTTATTCATTTTCTGATAAAATCTTTTCTCAGTTTCGATATGCCTTTTCTTATAATCTATTTGCATCCCGTCACATTCATAAGAATCAACTAAGTGATATTAACATTTTTGGAGATCGAAGGACTACTTTTTTTTCTCCAATCTTCTGCATCCTGCCTTATAAAGTGAGTATGTTCCAATTGAGAATACTATTATTGCAAAGATCACTCCGAGCCAAAGGGGTGCATTATATTGGTACTCTCTTAAAATTAATAGCAAAGGCACTCCAATCAAAAGGCATAATACAACTCCAGCAAATATTGCTCCAAGTAATACTGAATGCTTATCATTACCAAGGAAGGCCCATTCTAATGAAAATACCATCTTATCTCTTACAGTATCCTTTTAGTTGTATTAACATTTTTGGAGATGATCTTTAGCTTCTCCAACTGTAAAAAGAGAACCAGTTATACAGATAAGATCTTGCTTTTTTGCAACCTTTTTAGCATGTCTTAAAGCACCAGATATCTCATCTTTCACAACAACTTCTTTTTTTCCTATCATCTCTTTCAATTTAGATGGATTACATGCTCTGTTATTATGAGATTTTGTAACAATAACTGTGTATGCAAGAGGTGTAATAATGTCCATCATTTCCTGAACGTTTTTATCTGATAATATGCCTAAAATAAGAATCAATCTTTCATAGACAAAATCTTCTTCCAATGTATTTTTCAATGATTTTATTCCTGCAACATTGTGGGCACCATCAAGCAATATCGTAGGTTCAAAACCAACCAATTCCATTCTTCCAGGATTTACAGTCTTTGCAATGCCCTTGATAATTGCTTCATCGGTAAGATACATTCCATTCATTTGCAACTGTTCTATTGTTGCTGTTGCTAAAGCAATATTCTCCCCTTGATACTGTCCGAGTAATTGTGTATTCACATGATGCTCTGTCAATGAGCCTTCGATAAGAAATTCTTGCTCAGTCATCCCTCCATGTATCCTCTTCCACCGTTTACTATCAACTATTTCTAACGAGGCATTATTATCCGCGGCTTTCATCTCAATAACGGCTAGCGCACTTCCAGTTGCTGCCGTAATCACTGGAACGTCCTTTTTGATAATGCCTGCTTTCTCCCCAGCAATATCTTTAATCTTTTTTCCAAGAACCTGCTCATGTTCCAAGGAAATGTTTGTAATGACAGTAATCAAAGGATTTACTATATTGGTAGCATCATATCTCCCACCAAGCCCAACTTCAATAACTGCAAAATCAACATTTTTATCGTGAAAATATTGAAATGCCATTGCAGTCACAATTTCAAAAAATGTTGGTGTATTCCCCTCTTTGATCATCTCATCAACAATCGGTTTAATAGTACTAACTAGAGAAGCTATATCATCTTCTGAAATCTCCTCATTATTGATGGTCATACGTTCTGAAAATCGCTGTAGATGGGGGGACAGATACACACCAACTGCATATCCGCCCTGCTGTAATATCGATCCAATCAGCCTGCAAACAGATCCCTTACCATTGGTTCCAGCTACATGAACAATCTTTATGTCGCGATGAGGATTGCCCAGCTTATTCATAAGATGTTGAATCCTTTCTAGCCCTAATCGCATCCCAAATTTCTGAAAATCATAGAGCCATTTTGATGCTTCATCAAAATCCATATTATATAACAGTTAATATTCTTCAGGATAAAGAACATCCGGTATCGCGGGAAGTTTTCCTTTCCACGATTCACCAGAGAGGATCTTCACTTTCCTTCCTTCAATTTTTAATCTCTTTTCTGCAAATAACTGTACAGTTCTTGGAAGAATTTGATGTTCTACTTCTAGGATGCGTGCTGCTAATGAATCACGACCATCATCAGGATGGACTTTAACTGCTGCCTGAAGAATGATTGGCCCATGGTCCATATGTTCATCCATAAAATGAGTGGTACAGCCAGAGATTTTTACTCCATATTTGAATGCATCTCCTTGGCCATTTGCACCTTTAAAGGAAGGAAGAAGGGCAGGATGGATGTTTATAAGTTTTCCATACCATTTCTTTACAAAAGAAGGAGAGAGCATCTTCATATATCCAGCAGCAACAACAAGCTCTACCTTACTTTCTTTGAGGATGTTGTCAACTTCACGTTCATGTTCTTCCTCACTTTTTCCCTTTGGACTAACAAAATGGGAAGATATGTGGTGCTTTTCAGCTCGCTTCAATGCAAAAGCATCGTTATCATCGCTAATTACTACAACAACTTCAGCATCTATGATGCCTTTTTCCGAGGCATCAATAATGCTTTGTAGGTCAGTTCCACCGCCCGATGCTAATACACCAACGCATAACTTTTTCCCCATGTCCTTACTTTCCCTTCTTAGAGATAGATAGGTCTTTTAGACTGGTAGTTAAGTATCCTCCCCTTTACAGCAAAGGTATACATTATGGTGTTTTTGACCCTTTCTATAAAATCAAGCTAAATAAATATAACAAAATTTTTATAATAAAACTACATTAAAAATATGAATGGGGCAAAATACTACTTATCATCTGACCAGCAATAAAGTGCTTATTGTATCTATTGGTTTTCTACTTTCGATAGTATTAATCATAGCAACTACACCTGTACACGAAGCAGCTCATTGGATTATGTCGGATATCGATCCGTATGTTGAACCAACAGAGTTTCATCTTTTTGATGAAAAATCCTTTCAAAATGGGGAGCAAATATTATCATCCGCTCTTGGTTGCGTAGTAATCAAAGAGACATATCCTGGTGCTTTTGAAGATCGACCAATATGGGCAGATCTCTTCCAAGAACTTATCTGTATTTGCATCCAAATATTAATAGCGTTTATCATCGTAAAAAAAACTCTCAAATTATTGTTTTTAAGAAATAGAAAGATTGTAAGCGCTACTGCTTCTTTGTGAATACTGCTTCAATTTCTTCTCTTGGCGCGTTTGTTTTGAAACCAGTATTACTAAAATGGGTTCTACAAACAGTGTATCCTTTACTTTTTAATTGTTCAAAGATAGTTCTCATTTTTGGCGGAGATGTTTTCAACATCGAAGCAAGATTATCGGCCGAATAAAAAAGCATAGGGGCAGTCGATTCTTCTTCCAACACATCCAACAATTTCCAGAGGTCGGGTTTAGTGTGAAGCTGTTTTTCAGAAAGAATAGTTCGTATCTCTTTTATCAGTTGTTTCTGTTGTAATGCTCCCATCCATAAAGGACCAATATTAACATTATAGCGAGAAGAAAAAGACAATTCTTCCGATGGTATCATCGAAATATTTTTAATTGATTCATTGGCATACGATGTGCCATTTTTCACTCGAACATAGACTCTAAAATAATGGTCAGTAGTATAACTGAGAATTGGTTGAATGCCCTTATCATATTTTCCCGCCTCCCGACAAAGAACCCCAATTAATATTCTCAACCCAATCTCTTTCATAACTGGAGAATGAAACGGTTGAGCACCATATCTTCGTAAACAAACCTTTGGATACACACCACAGAGCGTTGCAGTATCGGTTGCTGTGCATGCAATCAAACCGTTATGGGATATACTTCTCATCGCAGAATCTATAAAATTCACAGGAGAGCCAAACGGATCAATATCGATGTAATCAAACTTACTTTCAGAAAGCAAAGAGTTGAGATTACAATTCAACGCTATTGTATTTTTAAGTTTCAATTTCTTAATGTTCTTATCCATTAAAACAAAAGCATCAGTATTCCAATCATTAACAGTTATTTCAAAATCTCCATCAACTTCATTTGCAAACCTAGTTCCACGAATGCCAGATGCGGCAAGCCCATCAAGAATAGAAACATGTTTATTACTATTATTTACTAGCAATTGACAAATAAGAATGGATAGATCTCGATTGAGCTCCATTGCAGGATTATAAAATGGTAACCTATCCTTTGCACCAGGTCCTTTCTGAGAAATCTTTTTAGTAAACACAAAAAGCTCGGTTTTACCTTCGGTAATGTGCTTCATAGTTGATTCGGTCATAGTTAAAAGAGTGGCGGTAATTTTTCAGCCAAAATTTTTTGAATTTTGTAGGGAAGTAAATTCTTATTAACGTCTGTAACTTCCAAAATACGAATGTCATCACGTCTTCTGACGTCTTGGAGCAGCGGCGTTCGTGATTTTTTATGAAGGGTGACTATAATCGGTTTATCAGAGTCCAATGCTTCGATGACTGCCTCACAGAATTTTTCAGATAGCATCTCCATTTTGCCGATTTCGTCGATAATAATAATGTTAACATTTTCATCACTGATAGCCTTCTCTATAGCAGGGACACCAATCCGTTCCAGGGCACCGGTATCTACACCATATACTCCTACTTTTTCTTTGGATTCAAAATCCAGATGGGCAAACACCTCTTTCTCTTTAGTTTGCCAATCCTCTACATAGAATCCAACCCGTTTTTTATGCTTTATGATGGGTTCAGTAATCATTCCTTCGATGGTGTACCCATTCTCTTCTAGGAACTCCATGATTTTCATGAGAGTTTGTGTCTTTCCGACGCTTGGCATTCCAGTGATACCAATCTTGGGTATATCGTCCATAAACAGCGATATGTAATGCATTTTTCGTTTAGAAATGTTGTTATTGCCTTTTTGTAGATATTATTACACAAAAATATAGTGATTTGATGTCACATTATTTGCGTTTCAACAGATAGATTGGTCCAGCAATTGCATAGGCGAGAATGGCGATAAGAAGTAGAAGAGGAGCAATGCTGTAGTAGTTTTTACTAAGGACTATTGTTAAAATGATGAGAATGGCTGCTACGCCGTTAATTTTTAATCCAGGCTTAAGGAACCGTACATTTGACACTAGTGCAAGCGAGATGAGAATGATTATAAGGATTAGATACAAAAATTCAACCTCAAGATATGCAAGAATAAGAATGATAACGGTACTAGCTGAGGCAGGTAGGCCAACAAAGTAGTTATCTTTTTTCATAATATGAAACGATGCAAGTCTAATGATGCTTAATGACAAAAACACGATGAGTGTAATGATTAGATAACTCTGATAATAGATACAGTGGGAAATATTTTCATAATAGGTCATAAAAACAAAAACTGCTGGGGCAATGCCCATAGACGTCATGTCGCCCATACCCTCTAGATATTCTCCTAGCTGCCCCTGCTTTGTTTTTCTGGCAATTATGCCATCTAAACCATCAGCAAGTAAAGCTAACAAAATAAATGAGAAGGACAACCGTATTTCACCGACAAAAGCCATGATGATAGCGCCAAATCCAAACAAGGTGTTTAAGATGGAAATGAAATCAGCAATGGATAACAATCTAAGCATTGATTTCTGCAATGGTATCTTCTCCTGCTTTGGCTATATCTCCTTCTTTTACACAAATTTTTTTTATTGATTTAGATGGTAGATAGACGTCTACTCTAGAACCAAGACGAATAATGCCAATCTTTTCTCCCTTTTTTAGTGTATCTCCTTTTTTGATATATGGGACAATACGGCGTGCCAAGGTTCCAGCTATTTGAATGATTTTGATTATGCCGATTTCCGTCTTTATGGTAATAACTACTCTTTCATTCTTCTCCGATTCTTTTTTAAAAGCAGGGAGATGACTGCCTGGATGATGTACCACCTCTTCGATAATCCCATCAAATGGCATTCGATTAACATGTACATTGTACACGTTCATGAACGTAGAAATGAGCGTGCATTTACCAACGTCAGGATCGACAACATTACTAATCTCTCTAATCCGTCCGTCGGCAGGGATCACGATACCATCCCCAATCGTCCTATCTGGATCTCTAAAAAATAGAAGAAAAAAACCAGTTAATAAAAAGGACATAATAGCAATGAACAAAAATACACTTCTTAGAGTGTCAGTTAATATGATTCCTAAAACAATAAAGGCAATCCCCACAATAAATGGTAATAAAATCCATGATGTGGAGCCCTTAGCAAGCTTCATCTTATGTTTTTCTCCCAATGATTTTTTTCATCCATTTTTCCAGAGGGCCGTTTCTTTTTGACAGATCAGTTAATGCAAGTATTTCATCGAAGACTTCTGGTATCACTTTTATGACAACAAATAGAAGAACTATTAGTGCCAGCAAACTTCCGCCCTTTCCTAAAATGTTGTGTGCTACATAAAATGAGGTAACATCTTCTGCCAAAAGGTAGGCAATGCCTGCGTTTCTTACCATGTTTAGTAAATAGATTGGGAGAACAGTTACCAGCAGACCATACATTTTCCTTTTCAATCCAACGTTTTTTAGAGGAAGGATCATACCAACAAAAATAACCATGGACTGTACAGCAGTGCAGGCAAAAATAATGTGCACTGCAAATGAGCCATTGTAATAGATATTCGATCCTTGTTGTACTTCGGCGACTCCGGTAAAAAGATTAAGTAACCATGCACTATGAGCTGCAACAACGTTGATCAACCATGGAGCCAATGGAGTTAGTTCTGCAATGAAATAGATAAGTCCAGCAATACTTACCACACCCGCGAACCAATTGAGACACGCCACCTCTTCATTCCTTTTGATTGATAGCCATTCATGATAGGCTACGTAACATAGTATAAAAACACCAACAATGCAGAGAAACGCGTTGACAAAATCATGATCTTCCCCAAAATACAGGGTATTTGGTTGTGTCGACCAATAAAACGCAAGAAGCATCCATCCTGCAATTTTCAGTTTATGTGTTATCTTTTGCTTTCTTAAAATAAAACCAATGGCAAGAATTGCTAAGCTACCAAAGAGTGGCATAGTTAGTAAATATCCTACTTCTTCCGATATGGGGTGTGGGAAAAACCAAAGCCCTAAAATGACAAAAATTATCGGAATAATTATGAATAGTGTGGCGTTTGCATCTCCAGAAGATTTGCCATCTTTCATATCTCAATCCCGTCCTTTTGAATACTGAACTACTTTAAGATAGTTATGTTAGAAATAATTCGTTGCAATTGGCTTTTCCGTTCTATGCCAGTCCTATCATTTGCAGTAATGGTTGCCAACCAAATTGACTCATGCTCCAGATGTCCCACATTATAAATATCAACCCAAAAAGAGCCACAAGAGTCAAAGGTACCCAATATGTGTAAACAATCTGATCTATTTTGAGACGAGCAACAGCCACTCTGATCAAGGTCACTGAGAATAGCAATACCAAGAATACTTTCACCAGATAGAATATGATGTCAACAGTAAATGCAGGAATTCCATCTAAACCAAACAGTGGGGATAAATTGTATGGGAAGAATATCGCAACAA
>CAZYFW010000019.1:0-15110 GCA_964646685.1 uncultured Thermoplasmatales archaeon | reverse complement strand
TACTTTCAAAAGTATGCTGAATTGTCGCCTTTTTGTATTTTTTAACGTTTTGAACAAGTTCTTCTATATTTTTCATATGTGAGAAACCCTTTACAATCTACTACATGTAATCAAGTTATTAAATGTTTTTCAGAGATTCGACTTTCATACTTTTTCTGGCTGTTAAATAGATTCCAATTAGTATAACGCCACCGCCGAAGAGCGTATACTGTGATGGAACCTGGTGAATTTGAGGTATAACAAACGCAAGTAATGAGGAGCCTATTGGTTCACCAAGAAGAACCACTGAAGCTAAAGATGCGCGAACATACTCTAAAGACCAGTTATACAGCGTATGTCCGAATATTCCTGCAACAACGGCCATTAGTAAAATTATTCCATAATCTTCTATACTTAAATTGTAAATCGGTGCATTGAAAAGAAGACAAGTGAAAAAAAGCGCTACTGTTCCAACTGCATAAACAACAATGGCATAGGAAGCAACAGATACAGTTTTACGTAGTTTTCTCCCTCCCAAAATATACAATCCTGCTGCTACACCGCCAAGTATTGCAAGTAAGTTTCCTTCTAAAGTATCTAGACCTTGGGCAAACCCATAGTTGCCATAAACAAGAATAAAGACACCACTTACTGAAAGCCCTATTCCAAAAGCATTTGCAGTGGAAAGCCTCTCCTTTAAGAAAAAATGGGAAACGGGGCCAACAAGAAGAGGATGTGCTGTTACTAAAATCACCGAGCTTGCAATTGATGTAAGCTCAATAGATGTAATCCAAAGTGCAAAGTGTGCAGCGAGAATCAATCCTATGCCTGCCATAATAAGTATTGTAGAACGTGATAGATTTCTGAGTTCAGTCCTGGTTTTTTTGTGAAGTAGGACAAATGGAAGAATGAGTAAAGTTGTAAAAAGCAGTCTGTAAAATGCTATTGATAATGCTGGAGCACTGCAGATTTTGATAAATATTGCTGCAAATGAAACTGAAACAATAGAAACAAATAGGGCAACGTATGGTTTGTTTTTCATAAAAACTATCAGCAATAAATAACAAAAGATTGTATTTTGAGTTTATGGTTTTGTTTGACAAAGAGGTAAAACATATACGATTCAAATTGATACATGATGCTATGAAACATCCTGCGGTGTTTGGATTTTATGGGGGGTCAAATACTGGAAAGACCTCACTCATCGAGGAAATAATTAATCAATTGACTAAAGAAGGATACAAGATAGCTACAGTCAAAATCACAGATAAAAAAATCGGTATTGACTCAAATGGAAAAGATACTTGGAGATATGGTAAAGCAGGATCCAAACTAGTAGTTCTATCATCGCCAATTGAAACAGATTTTCTTTTCAAAAATAAACAAAACATCAACGAAATTCTTCAAAATGTCGATAAATTTGGAAAATACGATTTGGTAATTGTTGAGGGTGCAAATGACAAAACCACTCCCAAAATAAGAATAGGCAATATACCTGAACGTGAAAACACCATACTTACATATGATGGTGATTTTAAAGATCTTATAAATACAATAAAAAATGAAATAATTTAGGAGGTAAAATATGGGTGAAATAATTGTTAAAGTGAATGGAAAACAAATACCATTAACTGAATTCCCATCAGAGTTTATCAAACAAACTATCACCGGCATGCTCTCTTCATTAAAAGATGTAGGTAATATTGAAACTGTAGAAATACAATTTGCAGTATGATAATCTAGTCTAATGTATAGACAATGCGCTCTCTGTCCTTTCCTTTACTTTCTTTTTTGATTATATTTAGTGTTGATAGTTCACTGGTGTTTTTGACATGATTACCAGCACAAGGACAGACGTCAAAACCTTCGATTTCAATAATTCGCAAGTTGGTAATAAATTTTGGAAGCAAATCCAGACTGCATCGTTGTTGATTTACACGCTTCTCTAAACTTGCCCTTTCTTCTTCATAGATCTTAATTGGAAGCTGCTGTTTAATGAGGTCATTGCACTTGTCTTCAATTTTTTTCATATCTTCATCAGAAAAATGTATTGGGTGGAAATCCACTCTAGAATAATCTGCATGTATCTGATTTCCTACCGTTCGTGCATTGTATTCATCAAAAATAATTCCTGAAATGATATGCTGCGCAGTATGCATTTTCATATGTCCGTAACGCTTATCCCACTCTATAACGCCATGAACTTTTGTGCCAACTGGCGGTTTTTCACCATCTATTATATGCATTACAGAATCTCCTTTTTTAATAACTTCTTTAACTATGGATTCTGTGCCTTTCCATTTTAATGTACCTGTATCGGAAGGTTGGCCGCCACCAATCGGATAAAATGCACTTTGGTCAAGGCAGATGTAGTCATCCTTATTTTTTGTAACAACTGCATCAAATTCTTTTATGTAATTGCCGTCAATATTGTTCATATAGAGAAGCTGGGTCATATTTTTCTAAAACAGATCTTTTGTTAATCAATCTTTTTGTTGATTTGTTTTCATATTTACTATGGCCAAACCCGCAATAACAAGAATGCCTCCAATCACAAACAATAATGTGATTTCATCGCCAAACAATATATAACTTAAAATTGTAGATATTACCGGAATGCCGTATAGGTAGACACTCACCTCTGAAGCCGTTTTTATTTCAAGTGCCACATACCATATTATGTATCCTACAACTGTTGAACATACACCAAGGAAAATTATTGCAATTAAACTGTTCACAGATATTTTAGATACTTCTTCAATCAACGATGTACTCAAAAACGGAAGCAATCCAATACTTCCAAATAACATAGCATAGACCGTTAAGGACAGTGCAGTATACCGCTCAAGTAGCTTTTTCCCAGCAACTGTATATAATGCTCCCATAACTGCAGCAATAAAAACACCCAATGCTCCAAAAATGTAGTTTATTTCAATAGATGCATTTCGGGCTCCCCAGAATGATATTATCAAAACACCACATAGTGCAAGAGTAATGCCCGATAATTTTTTCAAGGTTATTTTTTCTTTAAGGAACATAACGGCCAATATAACAATTATTACAGGTATTGTGGCAATAATTAAACTTGCAGCTCCTGGGGAGATGTACTGTTCGCCATAGTTTAATCCAAGATGATAGACCATAACGCCAAAAAATCCTAAAAGAAAGATGGGTAAGATGTCCTTTTTTTGAAGTGGAGAAAATCGTTTTGGTTGGCCCATCAATATAGCAATCAAAACAATGCAAACAATAAGAAATCGCATAATGGTCAGATTGATAAACGAGAGATCATCAAGGGCGATTTTGATAAATGGAAATGCACACGCCCACACAACAACCATAATTGCCATCATTAGAATAAATTGCCAATTGGTTAATTTATGGGGGCCCATGATGTTGCAAACAATATAAATGGTCTATAAAAATCGTTGCACATTACGATGGTAACATTTTTATATATGCAATGATTGATACCGTTATTGAAACCGTATGAAAACCCTTGTCCTGAATGTGGATCGTGATGATGATTTTGGTAGGAAAGCCAGGATAAGCAGCCCAGTTATTGGAATTAAAAACAACATTGATGCTGCAAATAAACTTGGCCAGGCAGATCCAGAAGATTCAGATGTTAACGCTATTTTCTCTGCCATTTCAACATATAATTCACTTGTTGAAGAAAAAAAGAATGTAGAAATTGCCACTATCTGTGGACATATAAATGTTGGTTTCAAATCTGATGGAATTTTGGCTGAACAATTGGAGGAGGTTATCAAAAAAACAGACGCTGAAGATGTCATTCTTGTTACAGATGGGGCTGAAGATGAATACATTTTACCTATCATTCAATCAAGAATAAAGATTACTTCAATCAGAAGAGTCTCAGTAAAACAGAGCAAAGAACTTGAAGACACCTATTATAGAATTCTTAAACTCCTCGATGATAATAAAGTCCAAAAACAATTTCTTCTGCCCATAGCCCTTGTTCTTATTGTATGGGCATTCTTTGTTTTGTTAAACTTGACTTCAAGTGGATTCGGCGCTATACTTTTGACCCTTGGAGCATATCTGCTCATACGAGTGTTTCATTGGGAAAGGAATATTGCTGCAATATTTGCAGATATAAAATCAGGCTTCATGACAGGCAGACTTTCTATCTGGACGTTTACAATTGCAGCTGTTGTTATTATTGCTAGCGGAATCTTTTCGTATAACAATACTAACTTTAACTCAAACGTCGAGTTCCTTCCGATTCTATCTTTTGTGACCAAAATGGTTTGGGGCATAGTGGTTGCTGGATTAATTGCTATGTTTGGTCGAATTGTAGATATTTCTGTGAAAGACAAAAAAACACCATGGAATTACTGGATAGTGCCATTCTCTCTATTCGCCTTTGGATTTGTTTCCTATGCAGTATTTGGATCATTGCATGATGCACTTCTTAGTGGGCCTGAAAACTTCTCCATCACACCTTTTTTCACATTATCGTTTATTCTCTACATAAGTATTGGAATTTTAATTGCACTAGTTGGAACAATTACTCATCATTATATCAAGGAGCTCTACGTCACTGAAAATAGAGAATTGGAAATTGAAAAACATACAACAGAACTCATTGAAGAAAATTAAGCATATGAACTTTACAACTTGGGGCCCTTTTTATAAAAAAATTGTAGCAGATTTTAATTTCTCTACAGAAGAAGATGAAAGAGTAGCAACTTTATTGAACGAACTATTGCAAAAGAAATCATCTGCTATAAACAAACTTAAGGATTTGATCGACGGTAAAGATGTGTTTATTTTTGGTGCAGGTTCATCTCTGGAATCATCAATAATTAAACACAAAAAACGGTTTTTGGACGCGGTAACAATAGTAGCGGATGGGGCAACCTCTGCATTGTTGAAGTACAATATTACTCCAGATATTATTGTTACAGACTTGGATGGTAATGTAGCAGATCAACGACAGGCAAATTTGGAAGGAAGCATATTGGTCATTCATGCCCACGGCGATAATATCGAACAAATAAAAACAGAGACTCCAAATTTTAAAGGAGATCTTGTTGGAACGACACAAAAAAATCCGCAACCTTACAATAGACTATATAATTTTGGAGGGTTTACCGATGGAGATCGTGCAGTTTACCTTGCCGATCATTTTCATGCCAAGAATATTTGGTTGCTTGGTTTTGACTTCACCGATAAGATAGGAAGTTATTCTTTTGCAGAACACAAGAATAAAGACATCAAATTGAAGAAGTTACAATGGTGCAAACAGCTTTTAAATATCCTACAAAAAGATAATCCAAACATCCGGTATCTATGATGTTTTAACCAGCAATTTAATAAACAATTATACATTCCAGGCACGTCGACAATGTCTCCAATAGAAGGTTTGATGATTTTTCTCTCTATTCTAGTTCTCTATTTCTTGGCAGTTTTTTCTTTACATAAGTTAGGAATTCTAGAAAAATATAACATTTCTCTTTATGGACCAGCGCTGTTGCTACGAACAAAAAAAGGTAGAAATTTTCTCAAAAAGCTTGCCTCAAAAAAACGATTTTGGAAAGCCTATGGAAGTTCAGGCATATTGCTCTGTTTTATCATGATGGTTGTAATGGTTTTGTTGCTCATTTGGCAAGTCTGGGCTGTTTCAGGATTTACAGCCGAACAAATCGACCAGATCCCTGGAATTGAGTTCGTCATCGTTCTTCCAGGAATCAATCCAATACTCCCTCTCGAACATATTTGGTTTATCTTACTCGCGTTTGTTATCGCCCTTGTTGTTCATGAGTTTTCCCACGGCATTCTTACACTTGCTAGTAAATTAAAAGTGAAATCACTGGGTATTCTTTATTTCATTGTACCGGTAGGTGCGTTTTGCGAACCCGATGAGGAACAACTAAAAAAGACGAAAACATCAAATCGTATGCGCGTCTATGCAGCAGGGCCAACATCAAATTTTGCTGTAGTTCTAATTGTCATCATTTTATTGTCTTTCATATTTATGTCTGCCGTTCAACCGTCGGCAGAAGGACCTGTTGTTTTTTCCATAGATGAAGGGTCTCCAGCAGAATTGATTGGCATTGCGCCCGGATCAACTGTTACATCGTTCAATGACACGAATATTACTTCGGTTTTGACCTATTTCGTGTTGTTAAATCATACTACGGCAAGCCAAACTGTTAATATCACCTATGTCAAAAGCGATCAAACCTTTACTGAACAGGTCGAACTTCTGGATAAATATGAAGAATGGGCAAAAAGAGCAGATATTTATCCTGTTAATAATGAATCATATCGTGAGAAGGGATATCTTGGGATTTCATCGCTTCTTAGAGATGGTAAAAGAGAAGAGCATCTTTCCATCTTAAAGAATCCTTTTACACAATTTCCTGATGGATTCCTGTTTTTCTATGTATTGCCGTTGTTTGGGTATCTTCAAGGATATAACCCTATTACTGCTCCATTTAATGAGGCGTATGTTGTAACTGGTCCACTCAGTGTTATTCCAACTAATATCTTTTGGGGGATTATCAATGCTTTATACTGGATTTTCTGGCTAAACCTTGCAGTAGCTCTCTTCAATGTTTTACCAATGATCCCGCTTGACGGTGGTTTTCTTTTTAATGATGCTATCGGCTCATTCATAAAACGATTGAAAAAAGATATATCAGATGAACAACGAGAAAAAGCAGTAAAAAATGTTTCAATTATATTATCTCTGATAATCCTATTTATGGTTCTCTTTCCATTTTTGATAAAGTATTTTTAAAAAATTTTGCTATTTTTTGCTTAAGCACCTATGTTAACTTTACACGGTGATGGTATCTTAATTCCTGCGTTTCGAAGTGCATTTTTTGCAAATCCGGTGTGTTGTTCAAAGGTTTCAATGGTCATGATTGCTTGATCGGCTTTAACTAGTGCAGCAGTGCTTACATTTTTTCCATACGCTGCTCTCATCCCCTGAGAAACTCTATCTGCACCTGCACCAGTTGCCTGTTTATTTTCCCTGAGTACAACATGTGGGTAGACTAATACTCTTAATCTATAGTTAGCTGGTCCTACCTTCTTTTCCATCGCTCGGTTTACTGTTATACGAGCAGATTCTAATGCGTTATGTCGTACCTGACACTTCTCATTTGCAACTAATGAAAGTTTTACAGGAAACTTTGCTTGTTTATTTCCAAGAACGAACTGTGTAATACGTGAAGCAGGTACGCCTCCCATATACTCTCGTCTGGTGGAGGGCATTCCTCTTGCATACCGATACATACTGCCAGGTTTTCGTGCCATTTTTACACCTTATATTGTGATTGGTAGGGGAATCGAAATAGATATGGTATTTATAACTCTTTTTCTTGTGTTTTTGATACACCACAACCTTTAAAACGGTGATAGACTTGCCTAGATAGCAGCAATATACTCAATAGTATGGTGAAAACTATGACAAAAGATAAGCTAGTATTACCAGGAGACAAAGTATCTACATCTGAAGAACTTCTACCTGGCAACGGAACGTTTGAGGAAGATGGGATTATACGTGCGAATAGAGTCGGAATCTACACTGTTGATGAGAAAAATAGGCTAGCTGTTATCAAACCAGTAACCAGTGTTCCTGTTGAACTAAGACGTGGAGATATAGTCCTAGCAGAAGTTGGATCTGTAAGATCTTCAATGATTATTGCTAACGTCTTTCATGTAATTGGCAAGAAACGATCGATATCTGGAGATACAAATGGAACGTTGCGAGTTTCCGAGATATCACAGTCATATGTTAAAGATCCCGCAACTGAATTTTCACCTGGGGATATCATACGAGCCAAAGTCACACAGGTAACGCCAAGTGTGCAACTTGAAACAAAAGATAACGATTTCGGTGTGATTAGAGGACTATGCTCAAAATGTAGACATCCGCTCATCAGAAAAGGCGGTATTCTTGAATGTGGAAATTGTAGTAATAAGGAAAAAAGAAAACTTGCCGTTGATTATGGCAACTATGACTTGAATAAACTTTGATACGAATTATTGAATGTTGAAAAGGAGTGAAAACAATGGAGTTAAAAACCATTAAAAAGACTAGCACAGAACTCGAATTGGAAATAACTGGTGAAAACGAAACAATGTTAAATCCAATTGCTGAGATATTGTTACAATACGAAGATGTCGATTACGCAGCTTATATGGCAGATCATCCGGAATCAAATAAACGACGTTTGTACGTTCGCGTGAAGAAAGGAAATCCTGAAGAAATATTAAAAAAAGCCGTCAAACAGTTGGAAGACGAAGTAAAAAAATTCGGGAAGAATTTTGAAGGAAAAAGTACGAGTAAAAAGTAAATGAACGTTTCAGCTGCTGAGAAAAACATAGGTATTGAAACTTTTTTTACACCATTAAAAGGAATTGGTGGAAAACTTCGTAAAACTCCAGAAGATTTCACTGTACGCGAGATTTCACATCATCCTGTAAAGCAAGAAAGTGGAAAATTCACTATTGCCGAGGTAACGGCAAAAAATTGGGAAACCAATCTCCTTGTAAGAGAATTATCAAATTGGTTACATATCTCACGACAGCGTGTAGGTTTTGCTGGCACAAAAGATAAACGAGCCAAAACAACCAGACTCATGTCGTTTTATAAGATTCCTCTTGAAAAATTGTCTCAAGTAAAAATTAATGATGTTTCGATTGAGAATGCTTATACTTCAAATCATCCAGTTAAGATTGGAACTCTTTTTGGTAATGAATTCGAGCTTACGATTAGAGATATTAATGACGGTATTAGCGAAAAACATATCCAGGAAATTTCTTCTCCAATTGTAGAAACTGGAGGTTTTCCAAATTTTTATGGTGTTCAACGCTTTGGTGTTATACGCCCTATCACTCACATAGTTGGAAAACATATGGTCAATGGTGACTTTGAAAATGCGGTGATGGCATACATTGCAAATCCTATCAATGGTGAGGATGAGGGGTCTTATGATTTACGAAAAAACTTACAAAAAACTCGCGATTATGCTGAAGCGCTCAAAACATTTCCTTCTCAGTTAAATTTTGAAAAAGCAATGCTCAATAAGTTGGTTGTTAATCCAGATGATTTTGTTGGTGCATTGAAAGAACTGCCAAAGAATTTGCTAACAATGTTTGTGTATGCTTACCAATCATATCTGTTTAATAAAATGGTAAGCGAGCGAATTAGACTGAAGTTGCCTTTGAACCAGGCCATTGTTGGCGATGTTGCTCTGCCGATTAGAAATGATTTGATCGACGAACAAGAGATACCAGTTACAGAACAGAACATCGATAAAGTAAATGCACAGATTGCAAAAGACAAGGCTTTGGTAAGCAGCCTATTGTTTGGTAGCGATTCCAATTTTTCAGATGGAAAAATGGGTGAAATTGAACATCGTATTATTGCTGATGAAAAAAATCTTGATCCTCGAGATTTTATTATTCCAGAGATACCTTATGTTTCTTCTTCAGGTTCAAGACGTTCAATAATTGCCCCTCTCAAAAATCTTGAATTTAATCTCATTGATGATGAGCTGCACAAAGGCAAACGTGCACTAACTTTATCGTTTCAACTTCGAAAAGGATGCTATGCAACATCTCTTTTGAGAGAATTTATGAAAGTCGAGGATGTACGAAACTATTAACAGTGGACACGATGGAAACGATTTTAATAACAGTTTTCCATTAGGGTGTCGTTATAACCGGTGAAAAAAGAATGATTAAATCACCACCTCAGAAATACAATCCGAAACAATTCGAAGAAAAAATTCAGAAATTTTGGGTAGAGAATGATATTTTCAAGAAATCTATCGAACAGAGAAAAAACTGCAAGCCATATGTGTTTTTAGAGGGACCTCCGACTGCTAATGGATTACCCCATGCTGGTCATGTTCTAACTAGAGTCATGAAGGATTTGATTCTACGGTACCAGGCTATGAACGGCCATTATATTTTGAGAAAAGCAGGTTGGGATACACACGGACTGCCTGTTGAGATAGAGGTTGAAAAACAGCTTGGATTGGAAGACAAACAAGGTATTGAAAAATACGGTATAGCAAAATTCAATGAGGAATGTAAAAAGAGTACACTCAAATATGAACGTGCCTGGGTCGATATGACTGAGCGCATTGCCTTCTGGGTTGACATGAAAGATCCATATATTACTTTCAAAAATGAATATATTGAATCCGTCTGGTGGTCCCTTAAACAAGCATGGGAAAAGAAATTGCTATACAAGGGACACAAAGTAGTTCCTTATTGCCCACGTTGTGGAACAGTACTTTCTGCCCATGAGATTGCACAAGGATACAAAACGATAGAAGAGCCATCTATTTTTGTAAAGTTTAAACTGAAAAACGAAGATGCATATTTCTTAGCATGGACTACAACCCCTTGGACCCTATTATCAAACGTTGCACTTGCTGTTCATCCTGATGAAACATATGTAAAAATCCGTTACAATAAGCAAGTTCTTATTCTGGCTGAAGCGCGAACGGCGTCTTTGTTAAAAGGCCAGGAATATGAGTTACTTGATAGTTTTTCTGGTAAAGAACTTGAACGTATAGAATATGAGCCATTGTTCAATTATGCCAAGCCAGATAAAAAAGCATGGTATGTTGTCTGCGCAGATTTCGTTACGATGGAAGATGGAACCGGTATTGTTCATATTGCTCCAGCTTTTGGTGAAGATGACTACAACGTTGGTAGAAAATATGATTTGCCTGTTGTTCAACTAGTTGAACTCAATGGAACGATCTCTGAAGAGGTTGAATTTTGTAATGGTAAGTTCATCAAAGATGCAGATCCTATAATTATTAATCATTTAGATGAAAAAGGCTTAATTGAGGGGACAAGAGATTATGCTCACGAATATCCATTTTGCTGGCGATGTGATTCTCCATTGTTGTATTATGCAATGGAATCATGGTTTATTGCAATGAAAAAAGTGCAGGAACCTTTGATAAAAAACAACAATCAAATTAACTGGTATCCTGAACATTTACAGCAAGGTCGATTCGGTGATTTCATCCGTGATGTAAAAGACTGGGCATTATCTAGAGATAGATATTGGGGTACGCCCCTTCCAATTTGGACTTGCAGTAATAAAAAATGTAAAAACGTTGTATGTATCGGCAGTGTTGACGAACTAAGAAGTCTTAGCGAATCCTTTCCAAAAGATTACGACTTACATAAACCATTTGTTGATGAAATATTTGTTAAATGTCCAAAATGTAAATCAAAAATGACCCGAGAAAAAGAGGTTATTGATTGCTGGTATGATTCTGGGTCTTCATTTTTTGCACAGTGGCATTACCCATTCGAAAATAAAGAAAAATTTAAGGAAAATTTTCCAGTTGATTTTATTACCGAGGCCTTAGATCAAACTCGAGGCTGGTTTTATTCATTGTTAGCAATATCTACATTCTTGTTTGATAAAAATCCATACAAGACAGTACTTACTCTTGGCCTGGTATTAGATAAAGACAATCAAAAGATGAGCAAGAGCAAAAAGAACTATGTTGATCCAAATATCATCTTGGATCATGAAGGTGCCGACGCACTTCGTTGGTATCTTTTGTCTGCCAACGCGCCATGGGTGTCTACTCGGTTTTATGAAGAAGCTGTAAAAGAAATACTTGGTAAATTCATTCTCACGTTGTGGAATTCATACAATTTCTTTACCACGTACGCCTCGATAGATAAGTTTGACCCAAAAGATACAATTCCTGTCGAAAAGAGGCCATTACTTGATAAATGGGTGTTGAGTCGATTTCATGGCACTGTTTCAGAAATGAGACGCAACTTTGAAACCTTTGAGATTCACAAGGCAGCACGTGCCATTGAAAACTTTGTGATTGAAGATTTCAGTAATTGGTACCTCCGCCGTTCACGAAAGCGACTATGGGTCGAAGAAAAGACCGACGATAAACTTGCTGGCTATTCAACTATGTACGACATCTCCTTAGGATTATCTAAAGTTCTTGCTCCATTTATTCCATTTATCACAGAAGAGATTTATCAAAATCTTAAGACGGATGATATGCCAGAAAGTGTTCATCTTTGTGATGCTCAAAAACCTGATAAAAAATTGATTGATAAATCACTAGAAGACGGCATGAATAAAATACGGACCCTTGTGGAAACCGGCAGGGCTTTAAGATCTAAAATAGGAATCAAGGTTAGATATCCTTTGAGCAATGCGATGCTTGTCTGTGATAAAAAAGTCCAAGAATCGATAAACGGCTTATTGGACTTGTTAAATGAAGAAATCAATGTGAAGCACATCTCATTTGCAAGAGATGCAAGTCAGTTTATGACTAAATCTGTGAAGCCAAACCATTCAAGCTTAGGTCCCAAGTTGAAAGAAAAAGCTAAAGCAGTTTTAGAAAAAATTGAGAGCATGGACAAAAACAAGATTTACGAAGAGATCATGAAAACTAATAAAATTGTCGTTAAACTCGATGATGAGAATATTATACTTACCAAAAATGATTTTGAGATTGTTGAACGAGAAAAAGAACATATTGCCCGTGATGAGAGCGAAGATGCTATTCTTTTCTTGGATACTACACTTACTCCTGAACTTGAGGCAGAAGGCTTTGCAAGAGAGATAGTCAGAAGAATTCAATCTATGCGAAAAGAACTTGATTTGGACGTTGAAGATAGAATCTCTACCGAGATTCTTATAGATGCAAAACGAAAAACATCACTCAAACCCTGGGAGAGTTATATCAAAGAAGAAACCCGTTCAAAACAACTGAAATTTGCTGATAAACCCAAGGGAACTTTGGTAAAGAAATGGAAGATCGATGAGTTAGAGGCTGAGATCGGCATCTGCAAGTAATTTTCTAGAACCAAATTTATTTTATATCCTTCTTCTTTACAACCACTAATTATGATAGGTCTTGGCGTAGAAGGAACAGCACATACCATTGGGATAGGTATTGTGGAAAATATAGGTGGAACATGCAAGGTTCTTTCTAATGTAATTAAGATATATCATCCTGAAAAAGGTGGCATTCACCCCCGTGAAGCTGCAAATCACCATGCAATTCATGTTTCCGATGTAATTAAAGAATCCATTGAAAAAGCGAAGGTTGATTTTTCTGACATTGATCTTGTCTCATTTTCAAAGGGACCAGGCTTAGGTCCATGTCTAAGAACAGCTGCAACTGCCGCACGGGCACTTTCTTTATCACTTAAAAAACCACTCATGGGGGTGAATCATTGCGTTGCTCATCTGGAAATCGGACGCGGAATTATAAAAGATTGTGCAGATCCGGTATTATTATACACCTCTGGTGCAAACACTCAAGTCATAGCATTTGCTGAAGGACGATACCGTGTATTTGGTGAAACCCTTGATATTGGAATAGGTAATTGTCTTGATAAATTTGGAAGGTCTGTAGGAATGGAATTTCCTAGTGGACCAAAAATTGAACAGCTGGCAAAGGAAGGAAAAAACTACTTGGAACTGCCCTATTCAATCAAAGGCATGGATATTGCCTTCTCAGGATTGTTAACTTCAGCAGAACAATATTACAAAAAACATGAACGACTGGAGGACATCTGTTACTCAATGCAAGAAACTACGTTTGCTGCGTTGACTGAGGTTACTGAACGAGCAATGGCCCACACTGAGAAACATGAGGTTTTGCTTGGTGGTGGTGTTGCTGCAAATATGAGGTTGCGTCAAATGGTTCAGATTATGGCAAAAGAACGTGATGCTCAATTCTTTGTCCCTGCAAAAGACTTATGCATTGATAATGGCGCAATGATCTCATGGTTAGGTTTAGTGATGTACAATAGTGGTCTTCGCATGGATGTTAGGGAGAGCCAAATTGATCAAAGATTTAGAACCGATATGGTGGATGTGAGCTGGCGTGACTAAAAAGTCAATCTTGTACCGTGGTGCAGAAGCAGAGATTCAATTGTCCACACACATGGGATTTAAAGTTGTTAAAAAGCAAAGGGTGAAGAAATCATATAGAATAAAACAGATTGATAATCGTCTTATTTCATTTCGAACAAAAGAGGAAGCAAAATTGATGAATGAAGCGCGGCAACACGGCGTTTCCATTCCAATTATTTATGATGTTGATCTTAAAAAGGGAGCAATCACTATGGAATATCTGGAGGGCACTAGGGTTAAAGACATCTTAAATGACCTTAGTGAAGAAGAACGAACTAAACTTTGCAATAAAATCGGTCAAAGTATCGCAAGACTACACAACAATGACATTATCCATGGAGACATTACAACGTCAAACATGATTCTTTCGAATGATCGTGTTCACTTTATTGACTTTGGACTTGGTGAAAAAAGTAGCGAGATAGAAACAAAAGGTGTTGACTTACATGTACTTATGGAAGCAATCGAATCAACACATTCTAAATATAGTGATTGTTTTAAAGCAGTGCTCGATGGTTATAAAAAGGAACTTACTGATGATGCAAAACCAGTCATTAATAAAATTGAGGAGATTGTAAAAAGAGGCAGATATCGATGAAGACCGTCTATTTTATAACTGGGAATAAAGGAAAACTGGAGGAAGCAAAAAAGAAGTTCTCAACAGTTGATATTAACGTTGTTCAAAAGGATCTTGGCTACCCAGAAATTCAGGCAGAGATGTTGGAGGATGTAGCTAAATTTGGAGTTGAACATATTCAAAAACGATTTGAAAATCCATTTATTCTTGAAGATGCTGGTCTTTTTATTGATAAGTTGGAAGGTTTTCCAGGGGTCTATTCTTCTTATGTTTTTTATACAGTTGGTCTCAAAGGTATTTTGAAATTGTTAGATGGTATTGATGAAGCAAAAAGAGGAGCGCAGTTCCGATCGGTATTTGCCTATAGTGAACCGGGTCAAAAGCCAAAGCTATTTATTGGAGAATGCAATGGTAATATTACTTTTGAAGAAAAAGGAACTAATGGTTTTGGTTATGATCCAATTTTTATACCTGATGGAGAGTTAAGAACATTTGCTCAAATGGAGACGGAGGAAAAAAATAGTTTTTCACATCGTGGCAAATCATTGGATAAATTGATAGATTTTTTTAAAAAATAATAAATTGTGTTATCCCGAAATTACTTTCTTCTGGAAAATAAAGTAGATGATTTAGTAT
>CAZYFW010000018.1:3358-15287 GCA_964646685.1 uncultured Thermoplasmatales archaeon | reverse complement strand
CGGGTAAAGTCGAATGGAACAAACCCGGTATTAGGGTAAATGGATCTACTACAATCACCAAACCAGAAAAATATCCACATTAATATGACCATGAAGATGGGCGGAGTGGACAGCCATATTATTGTTTCCCAATGGGAACGATTTGTGCTGCTGTTCCTGGCCAGACATATAATTTTACTATGACTGCTAGGTGTAATTCTGGGAGTGGTAGATTTAAAATGACTGTAAATTGTACTGATTGGGGCACCAGATCACAATACAGCACGCTTTCCAGTAGTGAAAGTCAGGTGTTTTCTCATACATTTGGCTCTAACTATGAAACGATTTATGGTACGTACACGGTTCCTAATAATGAGAATGCATGGTTTTTACAGGGGACATTGGATTTCCTTGATTCTACTGATTATGATGTATCTTTGTTTAGTGTTAAACGGAAGCGTAGTAGCGATACGACCGATGATTTCCACCTATATCTAAGTGGAAGTTGGCATAATGCTTCAGGGACTCTTGATGAAAATGAAATGGTAGAATTCGCTGTTGATCCACAGGTTCTTAGTGATGCCAATGGTGTTATGAATTTTACTGCTTTTATCGATGGGAATCGATATGGCATGGTAAATCTGATCTATCATGAACCACTACTACTAAGTAGAAACGCTCGATTTCGAGTAAATTCTTATTTTGATGGGGTCTTTAACCTAAGTCTTACTAAAACAATAACCAGAAATTCACCAATAAAGATGAAGATATGGCAATCAACAGTTTTTAACAGATTTCCTCGTGTTACTGAATTACTTGCCCGATTTCTTATGAAAGGAATCACGGGACGTATCCTTGATGTAATGCTCGACGAGGTGAACGCAGAGTTTAAGATGTTTCCCTTTAGCACCGATGAGATCTACAGTGCCATCGATATTACGGCTGACGATTGTTCTGGCGAGAAGCACGTGAGTGGTAATGGGAATATATGGCTAACGTGTAATTGTCCAGGTAACAAGGAGAGGCATGTTGAGGTTACAGTTACTTCCTAGTGTAAATTTATGCTAGTTAATAAACAGAACAACACCTAGAATATTGCTCAAAACCTTTTTATCAACCCTATTTTATATCCTTAATTCCACTCGGGCGGGTAACAAAGTGGCTATGTGGTGGACTGCAGATCCACATACGAGGGTTCAAATCCCTCCCCGCCCTCTATAAATTTGGGGGAACTTATTTGAAAAATAATAGAGAGTGGAGTATTTCCTCTAAGACTTTTATTATCTTAATTATTTTATTATTTTTCATAAATCAAACAAATGCATTAGGGAGCCCTACAAACCTTATCATAAACGAAGTGATGTACAATCCGGATACAAACGATAACTACAATGAGTGGATAGAATTATACAATCCTACAAACCATTCGATCAACATCTCTGATTGGCACATAGCCGATAACTTCGCAGAAGATGACTTAGAAGGGGATGCTGACCATGGAAATGAAACTACCATCATACCATCACATGGATATGCAATTGTATCAGATCATGGAACTATGATCTATGAAAATTTCTCCATTCCTGATAATGCCATACGGATTTATGTTGGCGATGCAGCTATTGGTAACGGGTTAGGAAATGACAACGACAAATTAATACTGAAAAATTCCACAGGACAAATCATAGATGCCATGGAATGGGGATACAACTATAGCGATGTACCCGGTGAACCTGCTGATGTAGTTAACGAAGGGCATTCTCTGGCGAGATATCAAAACATAGATACCAATGATTCTAATAAAGATTTTTATGAGGGGTTAATTCCCACGCCAGGCAGTGAAAACACGTTTGTATCTACACCAAATATAAACATAAAACTGTACCCTCTTTACATACCGAAAATACAAAATAATACCGAATATAGTCTCCCTTTTGTCATCAACATCAATATAAGCAATTATGCGCCTAATGAAAGCTATCAGCTAAAATCATATGTTGTTGGAAATCTTTCCAGCAGTTGGCCTGCTAGCCAGACATGGGATGGAAATTCTTGGGCATATTCAAACTATTATACATCAGTTATAAACACAGATAACTATGGAAACTGGTCTGGTTGGCAATATCTCCGGTTTAAAAAAGATTATCAAGAGTATAAAAATCATATCGAAAATAACAATACTGCATATTTGAATGTAAAAATTAAAAAAGACAACTCTTCAAATGAAGTTTCTAAAGAAGTATTTTTACTTGATATGGATGAATCCACATTGAATGGAACAGTTGGAGGATGTGCTATAGGAGTAATAGAAGTAAATGATGTCTTCCTACAAAATAAAATTTTAGTCATTGAAAATAGTACACCTGCATATTCAGGTGCATATGTAGGTGTATATATAACAGAAGATAATGAAATAGATGAAGGTCTGACTTCTACACCAGGATATTACAAAGTATCTGCTCCAGTTGGGTCAAATTATACTATACAATTTTTAGATGAAGAATGCAGTGTATTACACACTATCTCAAATGTGACTATTGAACAGGGAACATATGGCGTTGACATCTCTTCAACGGAAACTTCCTATCTATTGAGAAGGCACGAATCGCTTGATGTTTCTCTTATTATAACAAACACTGGTGACTTCTATGACACCATAGGCATAGCTATCAATAAAATTACCGATGGATGGCATACATCAATAGAGCAAAAATTAGTATCTCTCGATCCGGGACAGAGCAATGTCATCAATTTACATATAACCCCCTGCCAACAAGATGGTTGCAGATTTGGTAGCATTACTCTCTCTGCAACGTCTGAAAAAGACTTAGGAGCATTTGATGAGATAACCTTTCAACTGGAGATCTTGGCACCAGACCTCAACATTACTACTATAAAAATGTATGACGAAAACGGCGAGCAAACTACTGGTCTCGGAGAAGGAGAGACTTTACGAATAAAAGCATCTCTCAAAAATATAGGAAATGAAAATGCAACAGATGTTACTGTCATGTTTTACTATGACGTAAAAGACGAAGATCATTTTATCGGAAGTAAATATTATGATTTAGTTGGAAAATATCAGAAATATCCGTCTGTTGTATGGGATACGAAGGATGTAGAACCAGGTACTCACACACTTTTTATCATCGTCGATGAAGAGAATCAGATTGACGAATTAGATGAAAACAATAATGAACGAACGATCGAGGTGAAGATCTACAATACTTCTCCAACTTATTCTAGCGCAAATCTGTTGATCGCCGAGGTGTACTATCACACCCGCCCCAACATCAAAAATGAATTTATCGCACTATATAATCCCACAAATCAGAGTGTGAATCTTTCTGGTTGGTACATCACAAACCAACCTTTGAAGCAGAGGGGAAAACAAGAAAAAATCATATTTCCAGAAAATACGATGATATCTCCAGAAGATTGGCTGTATGTGGCACAAAACGCAAGCGCATATTTGTGGGAAACTGGAAAAAAACCAGATTTTGAGTATAAAACTGATTCGGATGACACTGTACCGGAGATGGATACTGATAAAACAGTGACGTTAAGCAATGCTGGTGGCATGGTAGCGTTAAAAGATTGGTACAATCACACCATTGATATGATCGTCTATGGTGAATCTGACTACAACTATACTGGATGGAATGGACCACCAGTTCCCAGTTCAGGAGAAGGTGTTATTCTGAAAAGGAATGTAGATCACACAAATCAACCTATTGATACGAATACTTCTGATGACTGGCTGCATCCACGGAGATATGGAATTGGTCAATCTGATTTTCCTTATGTTGATATTCCATTCCATGGTAAAATCATCACCTTCGTCTCTCCAGATTGTAGCTTCCAAACTATAGTAAATGAGTTGCGAAAAGCCAACGAATCTATCTATTTCAACATCTATGAGTTCACCAATCCATTTTTGTGTGACGAGCTTGTTGATGCGCTTAAGAGAAATGTTTCGGTGCACATATTCGTAGAAGGATCACCGATAGGGGGCATATCTGATAAGGAGAAATTCATACTAAACAAGATAGTAAATTATGGAGGGAGTGTTAGATCGATTGTTAATGATAAAGAAAAAGATGTCTATGCACGGTATACCTTTGATCATGGAAAGTATCTTGTTATCGACAATAACACGGTAATTGTAGAAAGTTGCAATTGGGCGAAAACAGGCATACCAATAAACTCGACTTATGGAAATAGAGAATGGGGCATAGTAATTCGAAGTGAAGAGGTTGCCGCATATTTTCTTGATGTGTTTCTTGATGATTGGAATCCGCAGAGGTGCGATAGCTATTCGTTCGGCGATATGAACCTATTGATTCCGCCTGATTTTTACATGGATCGGACAGTTTTTACAGGAATATATATACCGCAATTTGAACCCAAGACCTTTGAAGGAAATTGTACTGTCACCCCAGTTTTTTCTCCAGATACAAGTCTGGATGTAATATGTCAAATGATAGAATCAGCCAATGAGAGCGTCTATATAGAGCAGCTATATGTCTATAAAAATTGGACTGAAAAGACCAGTCCGTTTGTTGAACGACTGGTTAATAAATCAAAACAGGGCGTCGATATTAAACTTATTTTAAATTATAATCCTTACTACGAAGATACAAATGAAAAATGTAATCTCACAAAACAATATCTTGAGGGGCAGGGGATAGAAGTAAAATTCGTATATACTAATTGGTCCTATTTTACAAATGTCCATAACAAAGGCATGATTGTAGACAACACGTCTGTGTTAATCTCAAGTATTAACTGGAATGAAAACTCTGTTACACGTAATCGTGAAGCAGGAATTATTATTGAAAATGAAGATGTTGCACGGTACTACGTTGAAGTGTTCTTTTATGATTGGAATTTGATGGCGCCAAAACCACGAAACGCCACTGAAGAGCAGATTGACAATGAAAACACTATTTATATAGTGGCTATATTTACTATGACCTTTGCGATAATTGCACGTGACTGGAGAAAAAGAAAATGGGTTTAGAGTTCATACCAATTTATCCTGTTTCACTCTTAGCCATCTGTATCATGATTGGTACTCTGGTTGCCGCATATTATAAAAAATGGATGATGACGTATGCTTTGGTTATAGCCAATGTTATCGTATTTATTATTACACTTATTTTTCCAATAGCAATTTATGATTTAGGATTCAGCCCAGCATATCTTTCTATTGAAAATATTCCACAGCTTTATACACTCTTTACGTCGATGTTTATTCATGGAGGTTTTTGGCACCTCATTATGAATATGTTCATCTTCGTTTTCATTGGAATGGCATTTGAACAAAGGATTGGTTGGAAGAATTTTTTGATTATTTACTTATTAGCAGGGGTATGTGGTACACTTACTCATTCATTAGTAAATCTAGAATCGGCTAGTATACTGATTGGGGCATCGGGTGCAATTTTTGGCGTTATGGGAGCTTTTGCATTTTCATATCCACATGACAGAATAATTATTCCTTTGCCTTTTATCGGTTTATGGTGGACATTTATTACTCGTCAGGGTATAAAAGTGATTTATGCTGTTATATTATTCGCAACAATAGAAACTTTTAATGTATTTTTGGGAGTTGTTGACCAAACTGCACATTTCGCTCATCTTGGAGGATTAATAGGTGGTTTCATTCTTGCAGCGATTTTGTTAAGGAAGAAAAAAACCCATACAAAAGAAGGTAAGACATTGTATTACGATTCACTTGGCATCCAGAAAGAAAGAAAAATAGATTTTTCAACTCTTAGAAAGCTAGCAACTACATCAGAATTAAAGGAGATACTTAAAAAAATTGAAAATGAAACAATTCCTCATGCAAGGGCAATTTGGTTGGAACATTTTCTAGAAAAAGCAAAATGTCCAAAATGTGGAAATGCTCTATATCAGTTGGATAAAAAGATTTCGTGCCAATCGTGTGATTTTAAAACTAACTATTAGTTTTTAGAAAGGCATGGTAATGCCTACGAGAGTTCCATGTAGTATCAAGCTTGATATCAAGTAACCTAAAATAGCACCACCGCAGAGACATGGCAGTCCTGCCTGTGGCTTCCCTTTTAATACAAAAATCATTAATATTGCAAAGCCAACAAGTGTACCTACTATGACAGACAGAGCAATGGAAAGCCCGTTTTCAGCATTATATACTGATGCCACCAGAATACCAGGCATAACAATATCACCGAGTCCCATGAAAAACGCATCTCTTTCTTGACCATCCTGAAGCGACTCTTTCAGTGTCTTCGTCTCTTTGATAAGAGAATAATGCCTAGTCTTTGGTATTACAAGCAAAACGGGTAACTTAAGATCCATAACTGTATCTGCAAGATCGATCATATGTTTTGTTTTATAAACCGAGATTGCATCATAAATTGCTAATCCAATGAGTAAAATAATCACTAGTAAAACACCTAAAGACATTCCAAAGATTACTATTGCAGAAGTTCCTACGACAATTCCACTTATATCTATAACATACCATTCAGGATACTTATAAAGAATGGCAACAAAAATTACAGCAGCAAGTGCTGCAAAAATCAAAATAATTTCTGTAATTATTGTTGGAAGGGCAATAATAAATATTGGGAGGAAGAACGCATAAAACGCAGTATATCCAACTGCTCCCAAAATAATGAACTGAATCAATTCTTTTTTCCAATATTTGGCGATGATGAAAATAACCGCAGTCATGATAAAGATAATTAAAAAGAAATAGGCGAGATTGATGGGATCGTTAGGGTTCTCAAACGCAGGTTCAATACCTGCTGTTTCAAATGGTCTGGTCAATAACAAAGCGAGGCCATGTATTATTACAAATAAGCAACCCATCATCACAGCAGGAACAACATCACTTCTTCCTGATTTTTTATCCTTGACCATAGTTTCTCAAAAACAGCATTTACCTATTTATAACGTTTGATTTTTGACCCTATGAAAATAAAGTGTATCCGACGAAAGAGTACCAGATAAAGACCGAATAAATTACAAGCATAAAAACTCCTTCTTTCCTAGAAATTGAATAGCCCGTATATAATATCGGGAACGTCATAAGAGATACTGCAAGAAGAATCCATAAATGTGGTAAAAAATCTATGGCTTTAAGTGGTATGAAAAGAGCGGCAAGACCCAGTATCAAAAAGATGTTGAATACATTTGAACCGAGAACATTTCCAATAGCAATATCATGTTCATTTTTATAGGCAGCCATCGAAGAAACCACGAGCTCTGGAAGCGATGTGCCTACTGCCACCAGTGAAATGGCAATAATAAATGTTGGAACTCCTAAGAGCTCAGCAATTGATATAGACGATTCAATTAAGAGCCAAGCCCCTGCAACAACTCCGATGATTCCCAGTGCAATGAAAATGAGGTTTTTTGAAGTTTTTCCTGTATCAATTTTTTTTCCATTATCTCTTTCCTTTCTTGCACGTATGATAAAATATCCAACAAATGACGCAAATAACAAAAGGAAAAGAAATCCACCGATCCAACGATATGTGTCTAATAACCCCAAGAACGACGAAACTAAAAGTATGGCTGTTGCACCAAGCATTATTAGAAATTCTCTTTTTACGATTCCTTTTTTTATTTTAATGGGTCTAATAATAGCAGCAATTCCCAATACAAGCAGGAGATTTGCAACGCAGGACCCAATGATGTTTCCTAAGGATATATCGGGATTGTTTTGAGCCGCTGCACCGACAGAAACAGCAAACTCTGGTGCAGATGTACCAAATCCAACTAGTATTACAGAAATAATTAATGCAGAGACACCTAAATGTACAGCTGTTTTTGATGTACCATCCACGAGTATGTCTGAACCTTTCCAAAGTAGAAGAATTCCTATAGCGAATGCTGGAAGTGCCAGGATTTCAGGAACCATGGTGATGCGTAATCAAAATAGTTGTTTAAATATCTAAGTAAGACAAACCTTTTATGATGATTAAGATTATTCTAAGTTATCATGGCAAAGGAAAGACTAACATTCATTGGTTTAGGCCTATACGATGAAAAAGACATATCCTTAAAAGGTTTAGAAGAGATTAAAAATTGTGACAAAGTCTACGCAGAGTTTTATACTGCAAAGCTCTTTGGAACAGATATTGATAAAATTGAAAAAAAAATTGGAAAAAAGATAGACGTTCTTTCTAGAGAAGACACAGAAAAGGGAGATAGAATATTAAATTCAGCAAAAAATAGTAATGTTGTTTTTTTAACTGCAGGAGACTCGATGACCGCAACAACTCATGTTGATTTAAGAATAAGAGCAAAAAAAGCGAGAATTAAAACAAATGTAATTCATGGAAGTAGTATAGTTACCGCAGTTCCTGGTTTGCTTGGACTACAAAACTATAAGTTTGGCAGAACAACGACACTTGCTTATCCTGAAAAAGATTATTTCCCAACAAGTCCGTATGATGTAATAAAAGACAATAAAAAAATGGGATTGCACACGATGGTTCTCCTTGACATACAAGCAGATAAAGACAGATATATGACAGCAAATGAAGGGATGAAACTTCTTCTTAAAATGGAAGAAAAACACAATGAGAACATTTTAAATAAAGATGGTATTGTATGTGTTGTTGCCAGAGCAGGATCGTCTGAGCCAATTGTAGCAGCAGATAGTATTAAAAATTTGATTGATAAAGACTTTGGCCTACCACTCCACACTTTGGTTGTACCGGGTAATTTCCATTTTATGGAAATTGAAGCATTAGAAACACTTGCACAACTACCTGCACAACAGGTTAGAAAATTACAAAAACTATAATAACTATAGGCGGCATTATTCGAAACATAGGGGAATATGATGCAACAAAAAAACAATTCTATCGGAATGATTTACGGGGATGTCGGCTCGACCGAATTTAATTTTACAGTTAACGGTGAAAATATTCGGAAGTTTGACTACATATCTGCCCCACATAAAGAAGGATACATTTTGGCCCAAGTAATGGATATCAAGCGTTATTCTGATTTGAAGTTTCAAGACGCAGCAACGCTGAAAGACGGTGAGGAACTACCATATATCAAAAGCGATGTTTCTGCGTATGCAGATGTGATTGGCTATCGAGACAAACGAGGGTTATTGCAAGTTCCTAGAACTCCTTTTGATACCGGTAGCAGAATTATGCCTGCTGAAGAAGATTTGATTCGTCATGTCCTTGGCTTAAACGACAACAAAGACAGCGGTGCATATGTTGGGTTATTGAAGGGGCACAACCTGCCGGTTTATTTGAATATTGATTCCCTAGTTCAGAAGCATATTTGTATTTTGGCGAAAACAGGTGGCGGCAAGAGCTATGCTTGTGGCGTTCTTGTTGAAGAATTATTGAAGAAAAAGGTCCCCCTAGTCATTATTGATACTCATGGAGAATATCAGTCGCTTACCAAACCTAACAAAAGTAAAAAAGAACAAAAAAATATGGCTAGATTCAATGTAAAGCAACGGGAATACTCTAGCCAAATTGTCAATTATTCTCCTGTAACTGGAAGGGGAGACGTCAAACATCTAACGCTTAGCGGTTTAAACCTTGAAGCAAGAGAGATTATAGATCTTCTTTCTGCAAAACTTTCAGGTCCACAAATAGGAGTGTTGTATCAGGCAATAAAAGAAATAAAAGAGTACAAAAACATCTATAACTTCAGAGACATCATCGACGCAGTGAACCGAAGCAAAAGCAACGCCCGATGGAATGTCATTGCTTCATTGGAGTCTCTTGATTCAATAGGCGTCTTCTCCGAACAAGGAACATCTACCGACGAATTAGTTAGAAAAGGAAAATGTTCCCTCATTAATATGAAGGGGGTTCCGCCTGATGTGCAAGACGTAGTGGTTGCACGACTTACTAAAGAATTATTCGACGATCGTAAGGCAGGTAAGATTCCGCCATTTTTGCTTATTGTTGAGGAGGCTCACAATTATTGCCCTGAAAGAGGTTTCGGCAGTGCAGTTTCATCAAACATGCTTCGTACAGTTGCCTCAGAGGGTAGGAAGTTTGGAATGGGGCTCTGTATCGTAAGTCAGCGTCCGGCAAAGGTAGATAAAAATATTATTTCACAATGTAACACAAATATAATTTTGAAGGTAACAAACCCAAATGATCTAAAGGCAATTATTCAATCTGTAGAAGGTTTGACTAGTCAAACATATGATGAGATACAGCGTCTTCCCATTGGAGTGGCTCTAATTTCTGGCGCATCTCTTCAAATGCCGATTATGGCAGATATCCGTACAAGGGAGACAAGTCACGGTGGTAGATCGGTTGACATTTTTAAAGGTGGAGCACCTGACCAATACACGCCCAAGATACCAAAAATGCCGGCTCCACAACCCAGACAGAATTCGCAACCTCAAATCCAGACACCTAAGACAGAATCTCCAAAAGAAAGTACAACTCAAAAAGCAAAAGCAGTAAACAGGGTGGCAAAACGACTTGGTTGGGTGTCAACTGATGATCCAGATGAAGCAATAAAGGTGTTGACAAGAGAAGCAGAAAAGATGGATGAAAACGTCTACAAATATCTAGAATCGCTTGCTAAACTTGGTAAAAACTTCTGTCACGAACAAGATCCAACTTGCATCAAATGCCCAATGAAAGACGGATGTAACTATCGTGCTACCAACAGCAAAAAGGGTGGACTGTTTGGAAAGAGTTAAACAGATCATATGAACAAAAAAAACAGCATCGTAGTAGGCTCTGTTCTTGTTTTTCTTATGATGAACATGTCGGGGTGTTTAGATTCTTTTACTTTTTATGATGATGGCGTGACATATGAAGAACACCCAACAAAAGTTCAATATACGTTACGATTTGGTTATACGGTAAACTGCAGTGGTCTTGGTGAGTATGAGATAAACTATGACTGTGACATACCAGAACTAGTCAAGGGAACGTTAAGCTACAATTTGTTGTATAGCAGTGATTATGTACGGACACAACTCGCAAATAATAACATAATACGTTGGAACATAAGCGGGAGCGGAAATAAAGATTATGAGTTAGGAATTTTTGCCAATGTTACTGCCCAAAGTTTTCTAGTTTCTGATTTGAACGGTGAAAATGCTTTAACATTACAAGATATTCAAACATTGTATCCTGATCTATTAGATCAATACGGTCAGGATCAAATAGACAGCGGTACAACATACATCGAATCAAATAATACTATCATCAAATCAACAGTAGATGCAGTTCTACATCAGTTAAATAGCAACAACTCATTTTTAGTAGCAAAAGGACTTTTCGAATGGCTTAAACAAAATACTAACTACCAGACACATACTGATGATAACAGCGTTCAACCAGCAATGACAACATATCAGTGGAGAACAGGAGATTGTGATGATCTTTCGTTTCTCTATATCTCGTTGTGTAGGATAGTTGGAATACCTGCACGATTTATCAGAGGTTATCTCATCAAAGAAGTTGATGAAGTTATCAATCCGGTTGCTCATGCATGGGCAGAAGTTTTTGTTGGTGGAAATATTGGTAACGATGGGTGGATTCCTATAGAATGCGCCTGTACATCTGACAATTGCAATGTACAGATATATCAGAATTTTGGTATCGAGGATGTTGAGCATCTGCGATTGTTCACAGATGATGGAAGCACCGAATCTCTAAATGCATCTCTCTCTGACCTAAGAGTAAGATATGAATCAGGTGTAAATATTACCCATACTGATTTTGTTGAAATTAACAATTATTACATATTAGAATCAAATGAACTTTTTATTAACGGCGAAGGACGCAGGTCATACATATAGAAAAATAGATTCATAACAATGCCAAAATTTTAAATTAATTTTTGAACAAATATTGTTGTTTTTGAAACTGTTAATCGCCCCTTATTTAAATACTAAGCATTTAAATATCAAAAGCTGTATACTGGCTTACTCTTATCTAGTAGG
>CAZYFW010000018.1:0-3258 GCA_964646685.1 uncultured Thermoplasmatales archaeon | reverse complement strand
ATACTAAGCATTTAAATATCAAAAGCTGTATACTGGCTTACTCTTATCTAGTAGGTAGAAACATGGGCAAAGGACTAAATGCTGCACGGAAACTCAAAAAAGACAGGAAAAAACAACTCTGGAATGACCGATATTACAAAAAAAGAGTGCTGCATCTAAAAGAAAAAGCAGATCCACTCGAGGGAACAGCGCAAGCTAGAGGAATTGTTATCGAAAAAGTAGGCATAGAAGCAAAACAACCCAATTCTGCCATTCGAAAATGTGTAAAGGTGCAACTTATTAAAAATGGACGTCAAATAACAGCTTTTGCTCCTGGAAATAATGCCATTAGTTTTATTGATGAACACGACGAAGTCATGGTGGAAGGAATTGGTGGAAGAATGGGGAGAAGTTATGGCGACATTCCTGGCGTTCGATTTAAAGTTATTAAAGTCAATGATGTGTCACTCAATCAAATGATTAAAGGTAAAATAGAGAAGGCAATGAGACGATAAACATGACAGCGAAAAAGAACGAAAAGAAAAACACTCAATTTTTCCCGGTCTTGACAAAATATGATATGGGTACTGTTAGCATAGCAGATAAAGGACTTGAGAGATACATCAATCTAGATATAGACAATATCTTTCTTGGCGGTGTTTATTCTAATAAAATGTTTGCTAAATCAAAGATGCCGATTGTTGAACGTTTAATCAGTAACATCATGAGAACGGAGAGGTACACTGGCAAGAAAACTAAAGCATACAAAGTAGTAAAATCTGCATTTGAAATCATTGACAAACGAACAAAATCTAATCCAATGCAAGTATTAATAGATGCGTTGCAGAACGCTGCACCGAAAGAAGAAACCACTAGATTGCGTTTTGGTGGCATATCGGTTCCAAAAGCTGTCGATATTGCACCACAGAGACGACTTGATATTGCACTTAGAAATATTTGTCAGAGTTCGGTTACTACAAGCCATAAAAACAAAAAAAGTATTGAGGCTTGTTTGGCAGAAGAGATCATTAAGGCATCTAAGAATGATGTTGCCTCATTTTCCGTTGCAAAGAAAAATGATGTAGAGCGGGTTGCTAAATCAGCTAGATAAAACTTAATCTTTATATGTGTAAATTTGTTTAAAAAAATAACTCTAAAGAAGTGTTAAAATGGGACGTAAAGAAGAAAATATTGCTAAAGCAAAAAATTTAATGAATAAACTTGACCATATCAGAAATATTGGTATAGCTGCCCATATTGATCATGGTAAAACCACTTTTTCAGATAATCTACTCGCTGGCTGCGGTATGATGAGTGAGGAGCTAGCTGGTAAACAACTTGTTCTTGACTATGAAGACCAAGAGCAGGATCGTGGTATTACAATCAATACAGCAGCTGCATCAATGGTTCATACTTTCGAGGGACAAGATTATTTGATTAATCTTCTTGATACGCCAGGTCATGTTGACTTTGGTGGTGATGTAACTCGTGCTATGCGCGCAGTAGATGGTGCAATTGTTTTAGTTTGTGCAGTGGAAGGCGCTATGCCTCAAACTGAAACTGTTATTCGTCAGGCGATGAGAGAAAAAGTCAGACCTGTTTTGTTTATTAATAAAGTTGATCGTTTAATAAATGAGTTAAAAGTTACTCCTGAAGAAATGCAGCAAAGGTTTATAAAAATTATCGCTAAATATAATGAGCTTTTAGACAGAGTTTTACCAGAGGAATTCAAAGGCAAATGGAATGCCAAACCAGAGGAGGGAACTGTTGCATTTGGTTCAGCTTTCTATAACTGGGCCATTTCCGTTCCTTATATGAAAGAGACAGGTATCTCATTTAAGGATATTTATGAGTACTGTAATAAAAATGATCAGAAGAGCCTTGCTAAAAAAGCACCAATCCATCAAGTAGTTCTAGACATGGTTATTGATAATTTACCATCACCAGATATTGCACAGAAATATCGTATTCCACATATTTGGAGAGGAAATCAAGACAGCGAAATTGGTAAAGGCATGATTAACTGTAGAGAAAACGGACCGCTTGCTCTTATGGTTACCAAGATTATTATTGATCAACATGCAGGTGAAATAGCAATTGGCCGCATGTACAGTGGCAAAATAGAGCGCGGTCAAGAAGTTTATGTTGTTGGAATGCCAAATAAAAACCGTGTTCAGCAGGTAAATGTTATGGTTGCAATAGATAGAATCCCTGTTGAGTATGTATCTGCCGGAAACATTGTTGCTGTTACTGGTATTCGTGATGCTATTGCTGGTAGCACTGTCACCGGCGATCCTGATGCAGAACCATTTGAAAGAATAGTACACATAAGCGAACCTGTTGTAACAGTTGCAGTAGAAGCAAAAAACATGAAGGATCTTCCTAAACTCATTGAAGTTCTACGGTCCATTTCAAAAGCCGATCCAAGTATCCAGGTTCAAATTAACCAAGAAACAGGTGAAAACCTTATGAGTGGCATGGGAGAGCTTCATCTTGAAATCACGGAGTATCGCATTCGTAATGACCATAAGCTTGACATTGTATGCTCTGAACCAATCGTTGTGTATCGAGAATCTGTGGCAAAAGAAAGCCCGAATAAATTCGAAGGGAAATCACCAAACAAGCACAATCGATTTTACATTAAAGTTGAGCCTTTACCAGAAAATGTTATCAAAGCGTTGTATGCCAATGAAATACCGCAAAATGTAAAGAAATATAAGAATGAAGTTGTAAAAATCTTGCAAGATCTTGGTATGAGCAAAGAAGAGGCAAAAGGAGTATTCGCTATCCATGGATTAAACATTATGGCCGATGTTACCAAAGGTATTCAATATCTATTCGAAACCAGAGAACTCATCAAAGAGGCATTTGATGAAGTAATGAAAAGCGGACCAACTGCAAATGAACCATGCCAGGGATTGTTCGTCAAGCTCGTTGATGCAAAACTCCACGAAGATGCTATTCATAGGGGTCCGGCACAGGTCATTCCGGCTGCACGAAATGCCATATACGGCTCTATGACCATTTCAAATCCAATAATGCTTGAACCTATGCAGAAAGTTTTCATAAGTACGCCACAAGAACTCATGGGAGATGCATCAAGAGAGTTGAATCAGCGAAGAGCAGTAGTACGCGATATGCAAACTGAAAATGACATGGTAAATATTGATGCAAAAGCACCAGTTGCCGAAATGTTTGGTTTTGCATCAGCAATAAGAAGTGCTACCGGCGGAAGAGTGCTTTGGAACACTGAAAATATTGGTTTTGAGCCGTTGCCAA
>CAZYFW010000017.1:0-16958 GCA_964646685.1 uncultured Thermoplasmatales archaeon | reverse complement strand
ATGCCTCGTTTCAATAGATCAATATCAGCAGAGACATTGTTATTGCGAAGCTGTCGGACAATGGCCAACGATTGTTTGAGCATATTGTCATTGACTGGAATCACATAGGCAGCGATAGCTGACGAGGGAAACAAATAATTCTCTGTCTCTAAAGCCAAAACAGTTCGATCGAATCCAATAGCAAAACCTGCAGTTGGTGTTTGTTTACCTCCAAAAAGTGGTATTAATTCATAAGCACCGCCACCACAGATTTGTTTCTCTGCACCAAGTGGGGGAGCATCGATTTCAAACACCGAACCTGTATAGTAATCTAAACCTCTGACAATACTCATCTTTATCTTGGGATTGGCAATATCAAATGAATCTTGTAGTAAAGTAAAAATGGTTTCAAGTTTTGCCAGTTCTTTTTCAACATCCTCGCCCTTTGCAATATACGTTGAAATCATTTTTATATCTGATGTTTGTAAAGCTTTCAAGAATGTGTTTGCCTCATCTTTTTTTACTCCAAAATCTTGTAATATCAGTTCAACATCATCGAATTGGGCTTTGTCAATGAGCGGGGTAAGCTTCTTTTGTTGATCTTTTGAGATATTCAATTTAGAAAACATTGAAGAAAGGATGGTTAAATTACCAATATGTAAGTTTATATCTTTCAATCCAGCATTTTTCAAAATGGTAAAAGCCATAGCAATTAGTTCAGCTAATGCTTCTGGAGTATCGGTTCCGATGATTTCGCAACCTGCCTGCCTGAATTCTCGATACCTACCCTTTTGAGGCCTATCATAACGAAAGCAATTTCCAAAGTAAAAGAGTTTGAGTGGCTTTGGTTCCATTTGAAACTTATCAACGTAAAACCGCATAACGGGAGCGGTTAATTCAGGTCTCAAAGCGAGCTGTCTTCCGCCTTTATCAGTAAATGAATAGATCTCTTCAATAATGCCTTCACCAGATTTTGCTGTAAAAAGCTTCAAACTTTCAAATATGGGCGTCTGTACCTCTTTATATCCAAATGTTTGGAAAGTGGTTCGCATAGAATCCTCTATATATCTGCGTTTTTGCATTTCCACGGGTGCAAAATCTCTGGTTCCTCTTGGTATTTTAAACACGTTTTGATTGTATAAAAACTACATTTAATACTGTTTCTATGCCTTTTGAAAAAAGGATTTTAAAATATCGTCAGCATTATATAGCAAGTGAAAAGCATTTCGACAGCTTTATATAACGTGAGTAACTAAGATATTGTAACTGATAAAATCAATCATAGAAGAGGTGAATATTGTTACGTCGCCGGTAACAATATCTGATAACACGTTCAGATAAACAGGCGAAGGGGGTGAAAGAATGAAAAAAGGAATACTACCTATATTGGTAGCAAGCCTGATGATTCTCACGGTTGTTGGTGCTAGTTGTACTGTTGGTGCAGCTATCAATACGGCTAGATCACAGAAAATTGTGCCAATACAAGTACTTGGTACAGGATATATTGCTGGAACCATAACAAATGCATCTGGAAGTCCTGTTGAAAATGCACATGTGACAGCATTTGCACTTGGTCTATTGGGTGCTCCAGCTATTGCTGTTGCTTCCACTGCCACTAATGGCCATTATGAACTGACTGTCCCTGCAGGTCGGTACAATGTTATAGCGTTTAAAATAGGGGAAGGCGGTGCAATTGCAACTCCGGTAATAGTAAAGAGTGGACAAACAACAGATCTTGATTTATCTTTATCTGGCGGAATCATCCCTGGAGCAATGCCGAGTGCTCGAGTTCAATCGTTTGGAGTAATTTCTGAACCTTTATTACCAGCACAAACTGTGGTAATGGATCCAGTCACTGCCCCCGTTGCAATGCCGGAAGACCCTATCGAGCCTACGGCTGAAATTGCAGGCACCGGTATAATTGAGGGAGAAATAACAAACCAAAACGGTAATCCTGTTGCATTTGTAAGAGTGATAGCAGTTGGAAACCCAAATGATCCTGATACTCAATTGGGTTTTACTATAACTCATTTGTTTTTGGGCGGAAAAGGACGTTATTCGATGTCAGTACCATCAGGACAATATCTATTTGTCCGTGCCGGTAAGTTGCCCTTCTATCTTGGTGCATGGGCAGGTCCAGTAAATGTAGGTGATGGTGAAACGACAACCCTTGATTTATCTATGACCTACATCGGCCCCGACTCAGTTGAAGTTTCCGAACTAGTTTCCAGTCAGCAATCAATGGTTATTGAGAACACATACAGTGCTGTAGTAAAAACCGTTAGCATTAATACAAACCAACTTTAAAACTCTCTTTTTTCTTTTAGTCTATTCCACAAATTAAGGTGTAAACGCTGGAATAACCTAAATTGGCTATATTTTAACGAAATATTTATATATCATATAATATAAAAATAGTTACCATGGTGCATATTGACATCGTCGCCGGATGACAATATGGTGACATATTTGATATGAACAGGCGAAGGACGGTGACAAAGAAAATGAAGAAAATGTCAGTAATCCTAATTTCTGGGATGATATGCCTTACAATTCTCGCATCTTGTTCTAATGCTGGTGCTGTAGCTTATATACAAAAAGGTAATATATATGGCAAAATTATCGATTCTTCTGGTGTTCCAGTTAGAGATGCTCTAGTATCTGCTGTATTAGTTGGCCAAGTAAAACCAACTTTAAAGATTCTAACTGATGATAATGGTGAATACACTCTAGAATTAGAGCCCGGCCAATATATGATTTTTGCTAGAAAATTAGGCGTTGGTACTGGAATGCATCCAGGAATTCTCACAGTTATAGGTGGTGAGAATTTAGGACCGATTGTCATTACTATAAAACTTTTTGGAGCAACTCAGATGCAAAGTAGCCCTTTAATGTCTAAATAAATCTGGGGGTGTTTTGGCCCCTTAATATTTTTTTTTATTGTTCTAGTGTTGCATGCCTACGTCGCATACTTTCCTCGTTTTCATTCTTGCTATCCAAAAGGTCCGCAATGATTCCGTCAAGTAATATCCATACACTAGCTTCAAAAAGCGTTCCAAGGGGAGCATATCGTTTCCGTTCTGCATCATTACAAGCTGCCGAGACAAACAATGTTATATCTGCAAATTTCGCTATATCAGATTTCTTCTTTCCAGTAATGGATACTACTTTGGCTCCAATATCACGCACGATTTCTGCAGTCATTACTGCTGGGATGGTCTCCCCGGATCCTGAGACAATAACGACAAGATCGCCTTTTTGTACCGGTGCAGTAATGGTTTCACCAATCACGAATGTTTGAAATCCTAAATGAACAAGACGAATAGCAAATGCTTTTGCAACTAACCCTGATCGCCCTGCACCGTATACAAAGATACGATTGGAGGCAAAAAATAATGATTTAACTTTTTCAATATTGTCTTTAGATACACGATCTAAAATATCTTTTATTTTTCGATGGATATATTCTGTTGATTTTGTAAAAACCATATTTTCACTCATACAATCTCTGAGAGATCCCTATAATCTGCTTCTTCTTTGCCAGTTCGTTTCATAATGGCTTTTTCTACTTGCAGCCTGATGTAAACAGCATCATGTTCCAGTAGAGGGGATTCTGAAATAAATGTTACATTGTAATTATTATCTAGAATAACATCGATTAACGGTGCGAGTGGCATGTCTCCCTTTTTTATTGGTAGATGATAATATTCATTTCCCTTTTCATAAAGTACGCCAGTTAGGTGGATGAGGTAATGTTTCAACTTAAGTGGTTTAAGCTTTTGAAAAACCTCTTCAAAATCCTTTCGTTCTTTCAGGCAACCGTTGCCCCGTGCATGAATATGTCCCATGTCAATGGCTGGAATCATACCCTTAACGTTGTTGCATACCTCAACAATTTCATCAATGCTACCAAAAACCTTCTGTTTTCCCATGGTTTCCAGGCCAATTTTTGTTTTTAATTTTTCTTTTTTAAACAAACTTTGGAGCTTTTTGGTATTTTTTATGATCCTTTTCAACGTTTTTCGTTCACTGAGTTCTCCATAGTATCCTGGATGTGTAACAACTGTTTTCGCTCCCATTTTTTCGGCAAGTCGAGCAGAAAATAAAACTTTCTCAAAACTGAGATCCGTCTCTTCATCCCCCGCAAGATTGATGTAGTAGGGGGCATGTACATGCAACTCAACATCGTTTTCCTTCGAGTAGTCTTTTATAAATTGGGCTTCTTCATCCGCCATAACATAGAGTCCACGGACAAACTGTATCTCCATAGCATTTAGATCAAGAACTTGTTTTGTATACACTAAACCATCTTTGTTTGTACGGCCTTTACAAGATAGCGGTATCCCCGCTTGCCCTATTCGAATCATAATTATGTATCTCCCGCCGGATTGAACCTCTTTATTCTGTTCTTATATTTTTATAACCTTTTCGGTTTTCACAAATACAAAAAGAATGTTATGCCAATTCTTCTAAGCGACTCATAATGTTCCAGATAAGTGTTCTGCCGTGGAGTGGAATATTTGGATCGTTTGCTAGCTCATCAAGCCTTGATGCCGCTGTTGCAACTCTTACATCTAGAGGATCTGTTTCGTTAAGCAGAATTGTTTTCACTTCTTCTGCACCTCGCCTAATATTTCGTGGAATGGAATTGTCTTCATGAAGCATATTTAAACCATCGCACACCTGGAGAATCTTTTCGTCTGGCATAGCACATCACCCTTCAGCTACTCCAGCAGTGTAATACGGTATGGGATAAAAATATTTGGGCTATTGTTTTTCAAGATGTTGTACATGCAAAAGTTCAAGAATGTCAGCGGCAATATTTTTTCCAATGCCATTTACTTCCTGAAGTTCCTCTTCTGATGCATTGACAATAGCAGCAACACTTCCAAAATGGTCGAGAAGCCTCTTTGCAAGGACAGCAGAGACATTGGGTAATCCTTCAACAACAAACTGCTGTCTTTCCCTCAAAGACATTGCGGTTTTCTCACCTCGGATTGCGACAGATTTCTTGCCTTCTCGTTGTTCACGTTGAGCCATGATGTACATTAAGTCTGCTGTTTCCATTGCATCCTTTGTTGTAAAAATTGGAATACCAAAATCTACAATAATCGAGACAAAACTTCCAAAGATTGCATTATGGTTGATATTACGTTTTGTAAGGATCCCTTCCCCTTCTATTATAAGAATTGGTCGAGAATAGGCGTCTCTTAACTGTGCAACCTGTCTGAATAATCTCCCTCCCGTGAGTGAAGATAAAAAATCATCTACCTCTTTACGCTCTACACCAATTCGAGTTGAAATGACATAATCGCCAATGTCTAGTTGTTGTGGCTCGATTGTTGCGCCCTTGATTGCAAGGTTTTTTACTACATTTGAACGATATTCTCGCTGGTCAACAATGATGTGAACTGATTTGTCCTTTTTTTGATAATCTTGTAGCGTTTTTTGATCTACTTCAAATCCCTTTTTCCTCTGAAGTGAATCTGCATCATCAAATGTTTTACTTAACTTGGATCGGAGCAACTCTAGTTCACTTTTCATGCGCTTTTCTTTTCGTTTTGATGCCCAATAATATCCTTCATCCATGGTACCTTTGGTAATCAAGATAATAACCTTGCCCGGCATTTTTCTAGCCGTTCTTCCTCTTCGTTGAATGAGTCTTATTTCAGATGGTACTGGCTCATAAAACACAACAAGATCTGTGGATGGAATGTCTAATCCCTCTTCTGCAACAGAAGTAGCAATAAGTACATTATATTCATCTTCCTTGAATTTCTGTATAATGGCGGCTTGTTGTTTTTGTGTAAGTCCCCTATCATTATCTTTTACTGCTTGCCCAATAAAACGTGCTGGCCGAGCGTGTTCAACGTTCTTCAATAGATTGGCAACATAAGCAGAAGTATCACGGTAGTGGGTAAATACAATGATTTTTGAATTTATTTTTTCATCTAATTGTTGTTTTACAATATTTACGATTTCCTGTAGTTTTGGGTGTTCAATATCAAGTGATTTGATATAGGCAACAGCCTCGATGATTGTATTATCTGCCATGATGACTCTTGATGCTTTACTGCTGTCCTTTGATACGGCTTCTTTTCCCATACGTTGAAAATAATTTTTCAGTGCATTTACTCCCTGCGTTTGCAACAGTTCCAATGCATAATATATCTTTAACGCCTCACTTTGAGTTGATGCAGCCTTAAACAAAATTTTTGGCGGTTTTGGCCTAGATCTGATCTCCGTTTGTATCAATTTTTGTACATCTAAAAGCTTTTTTTTGTTGATGAGTGCAATTGAAGAACTTTCTATCACGCCTACATTTTTCAGGAGTTTTAATCGTTCAGATAATGCCTTTCGTAATAGTTGAATTGTATAGGCAAAATCCTTTGGCAATGGTATCTCTTTCCAGGTGATCTTTAAATCATGAACATATGGTCTTACATCTGGATCATATTTTGTTCGTATCTCGATGTTACTGATCTCTAAATTTCTGCTTACCTCTAAGATTTTTTCTATGTCATTGCCTGGAGATGCAGTCATTCCAAGAACCAGTCGATTTTCTCGTTGTTTTTGATACATTTCAGAAACAAATACGTAAGAGTATTCCCCTACCGCATGGTGGGCTTCATCAAAGATGACAAATGAAATATCCTTCAGATCCAATCGTTTTGATAATAAATCGTTTTCAATCACTTGCGGGGTCGAAACAATGATCTTACTGCTCTTCCATAGTTCTTTACGTTTGGCTGGTGAAACTTCTCCAGTAAAAATTACAATCGTTTCTTCATCGATATTCAAAAATTGCTTCAGAAATTGTGCATGTTGTACGACCAATGGTTTTGTTGGTGCTAAAAAGAGAATTTTACCTTGATCTTTTTTAAGCTGTTGAACAATAAGCATTAAGGCAATGATTGTTTTTCCAAGGCCTGTTGGTAATACAACCAGGGTGTTTTCTTTTTCTGCCGTTCGAGCAATATTTACCTGATACTCCCGTCGTTCAACACTATCAGGCTTTACAAAGTCACTTTTGATGTACACGAAAAAGGGAATGCAACCAAGGGTTTTAGTAGATTTGGGACTATTTTTGATATATCCAAAACTGATATAAGAGATGATAAAGATTTCTTTATGGTGATGAGATGGAAATATTTGGTGTAATTGTGCCACTCTGGGCTATTTTCATAGGCGGGATAATTTTAGTATTGCTTGCATGGAAATTAATAAAATTTACAATCAAACTAGTATTTATTGTAGTAGCATTCTTAGTAATTCTAATTGGCTTAGATTTTGCTGGAGTTTTTGACTGGATCCAAAACTTATTGACTTATGTTCCACCTGTCTAGTTATCTCGAGTATTGAATGAGATATAAAAAATTTCTCTATCTACCAATTCTAATTTACCAAAACGTTGCCTACTTCCATTCCTGTCTTCGTTATCTAGCATAAGATGCTTCTCCCCAAGGGGCACAATCAAGATCTATTATTTAAAATCTTTCTTATTTTACAAAATATGATGTTTTTATAGTTATGCAGAAGGAATTGTAAAGTGAATTGTAGTTCCAGTTCCTTTTCCATGACTGTCCGCCCAGATTTTGCCTCCATGTTTTTCTATAATGCGTCGACAAATAGCAAGGCCAAGACCTGTAGAATCAAGTTTATGTCTGGATTCGTCCGCTTTATAAAACTCATCAAACAGGTGGTCAGTTTGTTCTCTTTCGAGACCCATGCCAGTATCACGGATAACGACATCAATAAATGAGCCTGTTTTTTCTTCAACCAATCTAGCTTCAAAGGTTAAGGTTCCACCCTCAGTCATGCTATTAACTGCATTAGATGAGACATGGTCAAGTACCTCTAGTAAGCGGGATCTTTCGGTCTTCACAAAAAAATCCTCGTTAATGTTATTTTGGATGTTGATATTACAACTTTTGAATACAATATTATATTTTTCTTGTAGCTCATTGACTAATTCTAGAAGGTTTTCCTTTTTTAGGTATAAATCAGTAGAGGTTAATTCAGCGAGTTTCTGTGAATTACGAACAACACGCTTAATATATTCAACATTACGTATGCAGGTGTCGACTAATTTTTTTGTTTCAAGTTTTTCCACATCTTCTTTTATTATGGGCAAAAGTGCTACGAGCGGCGTCAAAGGTGTTCCAAGGTCATGGGCCAAGTTATCAACAAACTTTGTTTTATGTAATAATAATCTGTTTACTTCGATAGTTCTATCTATAACTCGCTGTTCAAGTTCTCTATTGAGTTCGTTGAGTTTATTTTCCGTCTCGATTAATTTTTGTCTAAGTTCTTCCACTTCATCATTTTTTTTCTGTAGTTCTTCTTCGAGATTGTCTATCATCTTATTAGCCTCACCGCATTGTAGTAAAGTGCAAATGGTTTGTCTCTATTAAAACTTTTAGAGTTTTTTTACAAATATCTAAAAAATCAATAAATATTAATATTATGTAAATTATATATTACCTTACAATGGATGACCGCGAGAACTTTAAATCATTTGTCCCTTCTTCAAAAATTATTCCAGAACTTACTATAAAAGCTGCCTTAGTCGGAATCTTTTTAGCCATAGTACTTGGTGCAGCAAATGCGTATCTTGGACTATATGCCGGGATGACCGTTTCTGCCATTATTCCAGGTGCTGTTATGGCACTTGCTATTTTAAGACCATTTAAAGGCACCATTTTAGAAGTTAATCTTGCCACAATGGGTGCAGCTGCAGGTGAATGTATTGCTGCAGGGGTAATATTTACAATACCTGCTTTATTAATATTGGGGGCATGGACTGAAATTTATTATCTAGAAACAACGTTCATAGCGTTATTGGGGGGTTTACTTGGTGTACTTTGGATGGTTCCACTAAGAAGGGCACTTGTCACTAAAACAGATTTACCATTCCCAGAAGGAGTAGCAGTTGCTGCTGTTCTTACAACAACCGTTGGTGGAGAAATTGCAGGGGGAAAAAGAAAAGAAGGTGCCATAAGCGGCATATGGCTTGTCATAGGGGCGCTCATAGCTGCCCTCTATAAATTTGGAGAATTGTCTCTTAATATTTTTAGAGGAACAATTGAACATGTTGGGAGTATCGGAAAATATGTTGTAAGTGGGGAAGTGAAAGAGGGATGGCTTTATGGAGGCTTAACAACATCACCGGCACTGCTTGGCGTTGGATGGATTATAGGCCCACGCATCGCATCATATGTAATTGTAGGGGGGCTTCTAGGATGGGTAATCATTTTACCAATTGTAATTCTCATTGGAGGAATGCCACCAGGTGATCCACTTGACGGTGTTTTTAAAATTTGGGGAGAACAGATTAGATTCATCGGCGTTGGAGCAATGCTTGTTGGCGGCCTCTGGGCAATATGGAGCATTAAAAACAACCTTGTTGGAAGCGTAAGGGAAGCAATTATTGGTATAAGAGGTGGACAAGTAAAGGCCAAGAAGCGAACTGAACAGGATTTGAGCTACAAGTTTGTGTTCTCAGGTATTGTCCTAATGACAATTCCAATTTTCTTACTTTACATGTGGCTTTCAAACATGTTTGGAATTTCATTACTTATGGCAGCCATAACAATATTCTTTGCATTTATTGCAAGCGCACTTGCGGGTTACCTAACTGGCCTTGTCGGATCTTCAAATTGTCCAATATCTGGAGTGACTGTGGTAGTATTACTTATCGTTAGTCTGATTATGCTTGGGTTGGGTGCAACTACCTTTGAGGCAATGGCTATTGTCATAATGATTTCTGCTGTCATTTGTATAGGTGGATCGATATCTGGGGATTTACTTCAGTCAATGGCATGCGGCCAAATGCTCGGTGCAACGCCTAAAAAATTACAGATATCTATGACTCTTGGCGTTTTAGCAGCCTCTGGCGTTATAGGTCTTGTGATAGCAGTACTTGATCAGGCGTTTACAATTGGAAGTCGTATGCTTCCTGCGCCTCAAGCAGGTCTTATGGCTGGTGTTGTCCAAGGAGTACTTGGTGGAGAGATGCTTTGGCCATATGTTCTTGCAGGAATGGTACTTGCAATTGTTTTGATTCTTATTGATCTACCCGTTTTACCAGTTGCAATCGGAATATATTTGCCATTTACACTTTCCGTACCAATATTTACCGGTGGTGTAATAAGACATTTTACAGATCGTATTCTCAAGAAGAGGTTTGGAAGTGTAGAGGAAGAAGAAATCAGCGATTGGGAGTTAGCAGTTAAACAAACTGGCATTAAGCCAAAGGAGAAGGTTATCAGAACTGGTTTATTATTTACAGCAGGGCTAGTTGCTGGAGAGGCATTGATGGGTGTTCTTGTAGCCATTCTGTTTGTAATTGGAATTAATCTTTCTGTTTTTAAAGAAGCGCCAGCACTACCTGGACTTCTCATCTGGATGTTTATAGCATTGCTCCTTGCGTACATCCCGATACGTGAGATTTTGAAAAAATAAACGACTTAATAAGTAATTATAGTTGCATTTTTTCCAAAATATCTTTATATGAAATAAGCGATAGAATATTTCGAGGGATAAGGATTTAAGGACTCTAAGAGAGATAGGAATATGAGTGGGATGAAATTATCATCAGATGAAAATGACTCTATAAAAACACACGTTGAAGTAATAAAAGGTATTGGCAGACTCATTGAGCTTGAAGATAAATTTCAGCCTTACGACCTTTCAGAGCCTGAAGAAGAGGAATTTATTGACCTTGAACTTACTCATCCCAAAGGAATTGCTGAGGAAACGCCGACTGAATTTTTAGATATTGAACCAGAATTTATCGATACTACTCAAGAAGAGCTTGCAATGGATAAAGAATTTGTGGAAAATCCTCTCCCTGAATTTGAAGAAGTAATGGATGAAGACATTAGCGAAGAATTGCCTTTGGAATTTGAAGAAGAAATTGAAAGATCAGGATTATTGGGTAGGCTTGGTAGTAGACTCCACTCTAGCAAAGAAGAGATATTACTATATGAAGATGAATTAGATGAAGAACCTATAGAACTCGAACCTCTGTTAGAAGAATTTGATCCTGCCATTCTGTCTCAAGCCAGTATTTTCAAATTTAGGCTTGATGAGGATGGAAATCTTGTTTTCTTGGATAAACGAGAACCTCGAGAGAAAAAACCACATCCAAAACTAGAAGCTTTTTTGAAAAAAATGCCTTCAAGAAAGAAAAACGCTGAAGAAAAAGAGGAAACAGAAGAGGAATCAAGATTTTCAAAGTTAAAAGGCGTTTTTGGTAAAATAAAATCTATTCTCCCCATTGGTGAAAAGGAGGAAGAGGAAGAAGACTAACATTAGATTAGTTTTTATTTTATTTGTCTCTTTTTTAAAAGTAAAGCTAATGTTATGGCACAGATTGCAAACATTATTTCGAAGCCAGGCGTAACAGGTTTTTCGTTTCCATTTTGTGGATTAGCATCACTATCACCAGTGTAGCCCTCCCAAAGTTCATCTTCGATATATGCTGCTATGACGTCAAAACTAATTTTGCAGTCATGGTCATCATCGACATTAAACTGGGAAAATATCTCTAATGGTGCATAGGCATTTGTCCAAGTGGTATCGGGCCTTACACGGACCTTCCAATTATAAGTAAAAGTATCATTTATTTCTAGATCATGACCACAATCAAGAATCTCCTCAATTATAGTGGGCCCTTCAATTATTTCAAATGCTGGAGTTCCAAATTCATGCAATTTTAGAAACACAACTCCAAGATATGTTTTTGCAAAAATTGTAACTTTTATTTTAAATTCCTCACCGAGTTTTAACGTTGGGTGTGCAGTGGCATTCTCCCATGTCTCACCATCCATACTATACCAGGCGTACATGGATCCATAATCACATTCACCAGCAGTTGCAGATGAAAAGTAGCAACTAAATAAAATCAATGTAAATATTGAGATTCCTATCAATTTCCTAATGTTCTTCATATTTCCATTTCCTTAATCAAATCCTGGCGTATGTTCATCCCAAAAGTTTGCCTGTTTATCACCAACCATCATTCCCCAGGATGGAACAACACCAAATGCAACTGTTGTGAAACCAAAGCTCAAGCGATCGTTAGAACCCAGAGGAGTACCAGTCGATGTAAATACCGATTCTTTTTTTCTAATATATATTTGTGGGTCATGTCCAAATATTGGATTGAACAATGTTTCATCACTGGAGTCAATGACCTTAAACTGTGCATACTCCCCTTCAACATCAATAAGCCACACATTCAATGTTACAATCCAAGGCGTAACGGGTGATGGAGGTAGAATCGGAAATCCCGTTGGACCCAATGTACACCGATTCCTTATCTTCAAAGTCCAAATTTCTTCATTTCCAAATTCTGTTTTTTCATATGGTGAAAGATAGTTTGGATACTGATCAACAGCAAGGCGAATAGTTTCATTCCATTCAGGGTTACTGTCATCATCGTTATGAACAAGATTAATATCCAAACCAAATGGAATTGCAAATTGATTCTGCAGTGCACCCATTGCACTGCCACTTAAAGCGTCTTTAACATCATCTGCATCAAAATCTGCATTAGACGGTATTGCATCATTCAAATGCTCGTTAATCTTCGATTCAATATTAGAAAATATCCGTTCAATATCATCCTTAACCTTATACACATACCAATCTCGTGTACAATAAACTGCTTTTTTACCGACGCTGCTAAACAACAGACCATTCTGATATGAAGATTTATTCAGATATGCAGCAATATTATTTTCATATTTAAGCAACAAATCAATTTTTGCAGCGTTCATCAAATCAATTGGATTGGGATATGTTGTTGAATTAATACGCGGGTCCTGTTTGATATCTTTAATCAAATTCAAGATATCATTTAATGCCTGACATGTTTCTGTTTCTACCCATGCATAGAATACTCCACCAATTTTTTCTGTAAGGGAGTTTCCACTGCCTGTCTCGATCAAATTATTTCTGCTTGGAGCCAATATTGTATTTTTGTATGTATCGATTGTATCCTCAAGGTTTTCATCATTAAGAATATGATTTCTGTAAAAGACATCATCAACATCGTTTGCAGTACCTCGGCAGTCTGCATAATAATTCAAAATAATATTAATTGTAACATCCTGTTCTGCCTTTGTATCTGTGGCGGTAAAATAACTCCAATTTACCCATGTTTGGTTTCCTGATGTTTCGACAGTTTTCTTACTCCAGTAGTGCAGTCGCGTCCAATAGACGTCATATATCTCGCCGTATAACGTGCATCCAGATGTAATTGAACCCTTGGGTGGTTTGTCGACTATACCAGTTGCCACATAATGATCAAATATCCATGGTCCAGTTCCATTGTCAATTGGATATCCCCCATGGTTCCCTATCACAATAGTTGGATTGGGGTCCCTTTCAACCTTTGTTTCCATCTCAGCAGTATAAACTGTTGAAGTAATGTTGTTTATTTGACTTAATGTCGTTTGATTTTGTATCAATGTACCTTTTTCAATATTTACAAACGTATGACTTGAATTGATATAGGTTTCAACGGTGTCTCTGATATCTTCTTCAGTTGGATTAGATAAAGATACAGAAACTGGGTTGCCTGCAGCATTTTTAAAATTAAGAACAACACTGGTGCAGTTATACAACACCATTTCAGCAATTTCCGATATGTTTATGTGAGGGTTGTCGTCGATAGTAGTATTCTCATCATCACCGGCATCAATATTTGCGCTTCTCTGAGCGAAGTCAGCAGTTTCAGCTACAAATTCAACTCCATCCATCATATTGAATTGACTTGTAGCATCAATATTACTCGAACCTTTCAACGCTTTCCCACATTCAATTGCAAAATCAACAAGACTCAACGGGTCAGCGCTACCAAAAACCAATCCTTCTTCAAATAATAAACCACCATTGATCATTGGAGCTAGATGCTTGTTATCGACAATGTTCAATGGTTCACCACTGTTATAATGTTTATATCCTCTGGCAAGTGAATAGATGTTGGCAAGTACTGTTGTAAACGTCCATAGAGGCTTTATGCCGTTGATGGTGTCTTCATATTCGCATACAAGATTCTCTAATAGAGGGTATCTTGCGGTGATAATGGAAGATATTTCAACTGTCCTAGTGGCGATTGATTTGCTGCCATTTGCTCGATTAAGGTATTCAATTTCGATAGTAATTGGAACAGACGCAACCCAGTATGTTTCCGGGTCAATAGATGCTTCAGGTCCAATCAATGGTAATGTGAAGGGGCGATCCAAATGCATATCCACATTACTAAATCCTACACTGCCCCATGAGGTAATGGGTGATTCATTTACAACATTGATAGCATAAGTACCATCATTGAATGCGTTGTACAGATAGTTACTAGCTAAGTACACATTCAGTTCATCCATAATGATTTCTTTAACACGATTCCTGTTTACCTCTCCAGCCGTAGTTCCATATCCTGCAGTTTGATCTGCTACAATAGCTGGTTTTTGGCCAATTGCTTTTAGTCCTTTCATCCCAGCAATATTCAATGCCGTTGCCATGTCTGCCTCTGCATACTTGATCAGATGCTCGACCTCGTTGAAATCAATGGTGCTTGCGATTTCACTGGATTTTTGGAGCTCCAATTGAGAGATGTAAACAGTGGTTATACTACTACCTAGAATTAGAAAGACACCAAGAACAGAAAAGGGAATACGGGCCCAGTCATCAGCAAGAAAACGTTTCCATGATTTCATACTCTTGCCTCCCATATAGTAAGAGTAACCTCTGCTTTATTGATGGAGATTCGTTCAAACAAAAGCTCACCGAGAAGATCAGCAACATCAAGCACACCTATTTGTTCAAACACATAATTGACAAACTGATCGATATAAGTGGTAAGTATATTGCCAACCATGATCGTAACATTTTCTTTAATGGCATATTCAAGCGCATTGAATCCTTCATCAAGAGAATTAAATGCATCTCCAATCAAATCGGATAGAAGCTCAACAAGAGTTTCGTTAATCATAGCAAAGATAGGATTGCCGATCCCACTCATGCTTTCAAACATTGTATCAATTGACCCAAACGCGTCTCCCAGCACGTCATTTACTGCATCTGTAGCAAAGTTTGTAATTGCATCTCTTATTTTGGCAAACCCATAGTCTATTGCTGTATCTGCAATTCCAGGAATGATGGTTACGTTTGTTTCATTTTGAATTCCATCAATTAAGAATCCATACATTAGAGTTGTAGCATTTTCTTTGAGTGCTTTAGTTGCGTTTTCAGTAGTGTTGTAGGGTGCATTGCCGTTGATATAAGCATCAAAAACATAGGTTATGTTAGCAATAGTTGGGATATCTTCAGATAATCGTTGTTTGAGCCAAGAACTTGTTAGAATGATGGGTGTACCATTGATGGTTATTTCTGGATTGTACGGCATCATGATAAGGCTTTTTGCAACATAGCAATCTTGATTTGGTGGTGTGTCTCCTATTGTGAGTTCTCCTCCAAAGGGTACACCTTTTATTGGATGCCACCATGCAGTCAGATTATATCGATATTTGTCACCTAAATGTGATGAAAAAAATTGCATTGTTTCATTTTTGAGCTGCCGGTCGTAATCGCCTGTAAAAATATTGAATCGGTTGGTACCAAAAACAGATAAAGGTAATCTAAATTGACAGCCAAGGTTTTCAGCTAACAAATTTGCGTGGGTTTTATGAAGTTGTTCACGAGCCAGTATCCAGTTGGTAATTGAGCCATAGAGTCCACCAGATGAATTATCAATTCCAATGGATCCTGCAGCATCGTCAAGAATGTCACCGCCAACCTTGTAGCTGAATTTGTCTACTCGAGATACAAGAAATGTGTTCAATGCTTCATCAACAACTGCCTCTTGATGTATTTCAACTGAACTTTCGATGGCAATATCGCTGTGTAATGCTGGAAGAAGAATCACTCCAGATAATGAAACCATAACAATAAACAAAACTGCATCGTACATTGCAGAGATGGCGTACCTATTTCTCAGAAACGGTATCCGTTTCATCTTTAAGCACCCCATAGAATAATAGTTAGTGTCCCCGGAACGGTTTGTGCTTCGTTGAGGTAGATGCCTACATTCTTTGATACTGCAACGCGATTTCCAACACCGTTTAATTGATTTTCAGGGATTACCTTAGTATCTTCATCCCAACTCAACTGTACAACAAAATGAACTTCAGATGATTGATATTCTTGACGGATTTCCTCGAGTTTTTCTTCTCCAGAGCTGATTAGTAAAAGAGGTAGATCAACCAGTCCTCCTTCCTTAATGAAAAAACATTCTGGATTGGTTAATTTTGTTGCAATGAAATTGGCATTTTGATACTTTTCGAGAGAGTCTACTCTAATATCATAGGAATTATAAGCGCTTGCCAACAATACAAAAAATAAAGCAAAACCAATCATAATTACTGAAAGTGCGGGCAATGATGTAAATTCCTCAGAAATCGCGCGTTTATTTTGAATAAACTCCCTCAAATGAAGTCTCTTTATCTGAAGACCCCCACAAACAACCAAAATAAATTCGTAATAATGTATAATTTATATTATTATAAATCTTATTGTAAAATAAGACCTTTTGATATTGTAGAAAACAGCTACTTATCCTTTCTGACTAGCAATAAAAACTTATGCACAATATATCTCTTAAAAAGGAAAATGAGATAATTAATTTTATGGGATTGTTTTTTCATTTTGCTAAAGTTTTTTTCCACAATAAGGACATGTCTTAGCATCGAAAGGAATTGAATCTGAATGACATTTTCGACATGATATGGTTGGATAGTTGTTTTTCATATATTCGTCGTATTCGCTAATATTTAGCCTTTTCACCTTATTAATAAATGGAATAATAAAATACATGCTATTTGGCTTAGCTGTAAACACATATTTTCCTTGTCTTGTGACGATTAATCTTTGTTTTTGTCCTACGATACGAATGCTTAATTTTAATAGAAATA
>CAZYFW010000016.1:0-17368 GCA_964646685.1 uncultured Thermoplasmatales archaeon | reverse complement strand
AATAAATAAGCTTGCCTTTAAACAAAAAGGTGAATTTGTGATTTCACTAGGTTATGTCGTAGAGAGTATAAGAAGAATAGGAGAATATTCTGCGGACATATCAGAAAATGTTATCAATCATTTAGTTGGCACGGATAATAAATAATAACTATTTTGCAATCATGGCTCTAAGCCAATCGGCCACATTTTCTGCATGATCTGCGATGTCATCAACCCAATCTGCAATCTTAAGGAGATGATATACGTCCATTGGATCTAGCTTCTTTTCAAATTTATAGATTCCTTTAGTCGCTTCATATTTCGCTTTATCTGCTTTCCATTCGAACTCATGAACTTTATAGATAAACTGCTTTGTTTGTTCTCGTTCTCGTTTTACAAAACTTGTTTCAACTAAATCTCTAATGTTTTCAACTGCATCCTCCATGGCCTTTACTGTCTTCATAACTAGTTTACAATGTTCAATGAAAACTTTCTGTAGTTCTTTTGGAATTTTTGTATGCCTCATATCAAGCATTGTTGCAAGATTTTCTGCATGATCAAGAATTGCATCTTGTTCTCTGAGAGCCCACATAAATTTTCCCTTATCAACAGGCATAAAAAGTGAATTTGGAAGATGGTTTCTAAGATTACTTTTAATAAGATCTGCTTCATGTTCAATTTCAGATACTTTCTTAGCCAAATCTGAAAAATTTTTGTAATTTCCTTTATAATAATCAACCAACCCGCTTCCTAAAATATCGATACATTCTCTGACTTTCCCCATGTGTTCAAGTAATTGGTCAAATGGTGATTTTCTTCTGAATGTATCAGCAACAGGCGCTCTGAAATGATCTTTTTCTTCCATAAACATTTACCTCCTTATCCAAATAACCCTCTAAGTATTAAAAATATTGTTATACTCGTTCCTGCTGCAACAGGTAGAGTCAGCAACCAAGAAACGATAATTTTCTTGATGACGTTTAAATTAACAGCTTCAAGACCTCTTGCAAGACCTACACCGATTACTGCACCAACTACAGTGTGCGAAGTAGATATAGGCATGCCAAGCTTTGAAGCAATAAGAACAGTTGTCGCAGCTCCGAAATCAACGCTAAAACCCCTTGTGTTTGTGAGATTTGTTATACGGCTGCCAACTGTCCGCATAACGCGACGGCCCCAAGTCATGCATCCAACAGCTATACCAACGCCACCAAGTGCTAAAAGCCAGACAGGAACTTCAACTTCTGAACCTAGCCCGATACCTTGTGCAAGTGGGATTATTGAGGCAACAGGGCCGATTGCATTTGCTACATCATTTGCCCCATGCGCAAATGCAACATAACACGACGTTCCAATCTGTAGTCTCCTAAAAATTCCTTCAACAGCACCATATGCAGCATTATCTTCATCAGATTTTGCTTCTACTTTTCTCAGTAAAAACATCCCAATTAATGCAACAATTATAGCTACAAACGTCGCAATAATAAGACCGTCAGAATCTGTAAAACCGTAGTTTTCACTCAACGGAGTTTTTAAAAATAGCGATGATGCAATTAAAAATGCTGTAAAACCAAAAATCATTGGCCCAACAATCTTAGCGGCAGCAACAGGGTTATCTTTAGAAAATATAGTTTTTACAATAATTTTGAAAACAAAAAATGCAAGAATGCAACCTATCAATGGGGAAAGAAGCCAGCTAGCAACTACAGAACCAACCTTACTCCATATGACAGTGGATGTTCCACCAGCAATAAGTCCAAAGCCCATTAAAGCTCCAATTATCGAATGAGTAGTAGACACTGGCATTTCCTTCCATGTTGCAAGAGTGACCCAAATTGCAGCTGCGAGAAGACTAGCAACAAATCCTAGTAATAAAGCATGATTATCAATACCTGTAGTGCTTACAATTCCTTTTCTAACAGTATCCGTTACATGGCCGCCAACAAAAACGGCACCAACGAGATTTAGAATTCCTGCTATTATTACAGCTTGTTTAAAAGTAATTGCCTTTGCACCGACTGCCGTTGCCATTGAGTTTGCAACATCATTTGCACCAATGCTCCATGCCATGTAAAAGGCGATAGCACTTGCTCCACCTGCTATTAAAAGAAAAGTAATCGGATCCATCTTATTGGAACATCACCAAACATAGTGAGATTTAATTTAAATATATATTTTATCTACATATACTATATTTTACTATATTACGTAAATAGAAATATATATGACCATATAAAAATTTATAAATATATGATGTATTCTATTTGTTATGAACGGCGGAAAAATGGAAATAAGACGCGTACAAATGACTGGCGGGTCGTCATATATTGTAACATTGCCTAAAGAATGGATAAAATCTTTAAAAATTCAAAAAAACGATCCGGTTGGACTTTTAATGCAATCAGATGGGACACTTTTAATAACTCCAAAAATCGACAGAGAAACCACGCAGAGAATAAAAGAATTCGATGCAAGTAATATTACTAACCAGGATTTTCTATTAAGGCATTTGATTGGCGCCTATATATCTGGATATGATTCTATAAAGGTGAAATCAGCAACTAGAATGTCGCCAGCAGTTAAAATGACTGTTAGAAAGTTCACTAAAACGACAATAGGGCAAGAGATTGTCGAAGAGACTGATACTCATATTATAACTAAAGATATACTAAATCCTACAGAGATGCCATTTGACAGGACGATTAAAAGAATGCATATCATCGTTAAAGGCATGAATGAAGATATAATGAACGCCATACAAAGAAATGATAAAATGCTAGCAGAAGACGTACTTTCAAGAGACAATGAAATAGATAGGCTTCATTGGTTGGTTGCACGACAACATAACATAATTTTACAAAACGTAAGCTTTGCTGAGAAGATGGGAATAACGATTGAATTGGCAACGACATCCTTTCTAGTAAGTAGGATCATAGAACGTATAGGCGACCATGTAATAAGAATTGCAAAAAATGCAATAAATATAACAGATAAAAAATTTGATGGCATAATAATTGAAAAACTTGAATTTGCAAGCAATTTATCTCTGGATATTTTTAACAAAAGTATTACATCGTTTCTAAGAAAGGATGTGAAATTAGCAAATGAAACAATAGAATCGGTTCAAAAACTAGAAATAAAATGTAAAGAAATAAATAAGCTTGCCTTTAAACAAAAAGGTGAATTTGTGATTTCACTAGGTTATGTCGTAGAGAGTATAAGAAGAATAGGAGAATATTCTGCGGACATATCAGAAAATGTTATCAATCATTTAGTTGGCACGGATAATAAATAATAACTATTTTGCAATCATGGCTCTAAGCCAATCGGCCACATTTTCTGCATGATCTGCGATGTCATCAACCCAATCTGCAATCTTAAGGAGATGATATACGTCCATTGGATCTAGCTTCTTTTCAAATTTATAGATTCCTTTAGTCGCTTCATATTTCGCTTTATCTGCTTTCCATTCGAACTCATGAACTTTATAGATAAACTGCTTTGTTTGTTCTCGTTCTCGTTTTACAAAACTTGTTTCAACTAAATCTCTAATGTTTTCAACTGCATCCTCCATGGCCTTTACTGTCTTCATAACTAGTTTACAATGTTCAATGAAAACTTTCTGTAGTTCTTTTGGAATTTTTGTATGCCTCATATCAAGCATTGTTGCAAGATTTTCTGCATGATCAAGAATTGCATCTTGTTCTCTGAGAGCCCACATAAATTTTCCCTTATCAACAGGCATAAAAAGTGAATTTGGAAGATGGTTTCTAAGATTACTTTTAATAAGATCTGCTTCATGTTCAATTTCAGATACTTTCTTAGCCAAATCTGAAAAATTTTTGTAATTTCCTTTATAATAATCAACCAACCCGCTTCCTAAAATATCGATACATTCTCTGACTTTCCCCATGTGTTCAAGTAATTGGTCAAATGGTGATTTTCTTCTGAATGTATCAGCAACAGGCGCTCTGAAATGATCTTTTTCTTTGTCCATTTTTTTACCCACTTAAGATTATAATAACGCTCTTAAACAAATAAAGATTATTGCTGATGTAGCAGCAGAAACTGGAACAGTTATTATCCAACATGCCATGATTCTCTTTATTATTTTTAAATCTACAGCAACGATACCTTTTGCAAACCCGATACCAATTACAGAGCCTACGAGTACCTGCGATGTAGATACGGGCAAACCAAGACGAGAACATACTAAAACAACTAGTGCCGTACTAAACTCTGCAGAAAAACCCCTTGTTGGGGTGATCTCTGTGATTTTTTTACCAATGGTACCAATGACTTTATACCCCCATGTTGCAAGACCAACAACGATACCCACACCGCCAAGAACAACCAACCATAGAGGAACTCCAATTACTGATTCAATAGAACCAGATTCGAGAATGTTTATAACAGCAGCTAAAGGACCAATAGCGTTTGCTACATCATTCGAACCATGGGCAAAGGCAACAAAACAAGCAGTCATTATCTGAAGATAAATAAAAACATGCTCGATAGAACGGTAAACTTCTTGATCAGTCTCCAGCTTACCAGGTTTATAACGATTTACAAGCACATGACTAAGAACAGCAGAAATAATACTAACGACTAGTGTTATCTCCAAAGCTGTTGAAAAACAAATAGTGGGAAAATCTGTGCATTCAAGACTTTTAAAAATAGAAAATAAAATAACAGAAACAAGAGCAAAAGTGAAAAACGGAATTGCTTTTTTAGTAGATTCAAAGGGTTTGCTTGTATCAAAGATAACTTTTTTTATAACTAAGAAAATGAAAAATGCAAGTGCTGCGCCAGCAAGAGGGGATAAAATCCAGCTTTCCCCTATCTGAATTATTTTTCCCCAGCTCACTGCTGAAATGCCCGCTGCAACAACACCGAAACCAATTAATGCTCCAACTATAGATTGGGATGTTGATATTGGTAGTGCAAAATATGTCGAAATCGAAATCCAAACAGCAGCAGCGAGTAACGCAGCAAGCATCCCGTAAACGTAAATAGATGGATCAGCTGAAAATAACACTGGATCCACGATTCCATTTTGAATTGTTTTTGTAACGTGAACGCCTATCAATACAGCTCCAGCGAATTCAAAAATACCGGCAATCAAAATAGCTTGTCTAATAGAGATGGCTTTGCTACCTACCGAGGTACCCATAGAATTTGCTACATCATTAGCACCAATACTCCATGCAACATAGAAAGCTATAGCAACAGTACTGCCACCGATCAATATCAAAGTAGGATCCAAAGAAAGCCTCCGTCCCAATCAATGTCGTTGGAACCTGAATGAAAATTTCTATAGATAAACGTTACGAAAAGAATAACTTTGCAAGCAAAATTCCCTACTCGTAATTTCTATTTACGCAGCAACCATCCGAGAGGTTGTAATCGATTGTTTTTTTCTGTTTTTCCTTTCTAATATCAACCACAGTTATAGAAATGCTATCGTCCTCAACGTCCACAATATTGAAGGTATTGCCAAAATGTGCCCTAGTTCGATTACAAGAAAAGGTTCCTGCATTCACAAGCAGCGTCTTATGAATTTTCACTGCAAACGGAACATGTCTATGGCCCATAAGAACAAGAGGGACCTCATTTTTCAAAATAATCTCAAGGGTTTCACCAGCGTCCTCGATGATATTAGTCTCTCTACCAGAATTAGGGACTGGAATGACATGATGATGGAAACCAATAATCGTCATCTTATCATTTTTCTTAATTCCTTGTTCAATGAGCTTATGTCTCCCTCTCCCAAGTCGCCCATCATCTTTATCGGGTTCGCTTGATGCAAGACCAACAAAGTTAATATCTTTGAGTGAATGTATAAAATCTGTTTCACCAAAAAATTCCGGAAACAGTTTGAACCCAAGATTGCGTTCATCATGATTACCCGGGACGATGATGAGTTTACCTGTTATTTCCTTGAGTTTTTTTTGAGCGAGTTCGTATTCAGAAAGCAGCCCATCTGTAGTAAGATCACCAGAGATGAAAACAACATCGGCGTCAAGCTTGTTTACCATCTTTGTTGCCCGATCGAATATCTTCTCGTTAAAATCTGTTCCATAATTACAATGAATGTCAGAAATGTGTGCAATTTTCATAAAAATGCAATAAACAATTTTTGCTTATATGTTTTATCTATTGCTAATATATTCAAAGAGTATCTCAAGCGCAGCATTGCATGTACTTTCCTTATTTTGTAGTCTGTTATCTGAAAATTGAAACTTTTTAACCACTGTATTTTCTGATGTTGAGATGGCTATGTAAACAAGCCCAACTGGTTTTTCCTTGGTGCCACCTGTGGGACCTGCTATACCTGTAGTTGCTATGCCTATATCTACATTTGATATCTTTCGTACACCCTCGGCCATGGATTTTGCAACTTGCTCGCTTACCGCCCCATATTTTTTTAATAGATTTTCTGGAACATCCAGTAACTCCATCTTGGCATTGTTACTATAAGATACGATTCCTCTATCAAAATAATCGGAGCTACCTGAGATGTTAGTAAGAGTATGTGCAATAAGCCCACCCGTACATGATTCAGCTGTAGCAACTGTTAGGTTTTGTTTTTTCAAGAGATTGGATACTTTGTCGAGTAATTCTTTATCTATCAAAGAGTTTACCTCTTTTTGAAATAGGGGTTTCATTATTTAAAGGATTTACTTATTTGATGTTAAAGGTTATATAGGGAATTTCTAATCATCTGCAACAAATAATATCCTTAGCCCCGTAGTGTAGTGGTTAACATAAGAGACTCTGGATCTCTAGGCCCCGGTTCAAATCCGGGCGGGGCTGTCTTTAAATCTCTTAAACATATATGTGGTGAGGCAATATGGATTCAGCTATTGATGAAAAAAGGGATTTTATTCGAGACATAATTGATGAGGACTTGAAGACAAATAAATATGATGGTCGCGTCCACACAAGATTTCCACCCGAGCCAAATGGGTACTTACATATCGGTCATGCTAAGTCCATATGTCTCAACTTTGGCATAGCTGAAGAATACAAGGGCCTATGTAACCTTCGTTTTGACGATACCAATCCTGCAAAAGAAGAGAAAGAATATGTCAAATCAATTATTGAAGATGTAAAATGGCTCGGATTTGACTGGGGAGACCGGCTTTATTTTGCCTCAGATTATTTTGATCAGATGTACGAATATGCAGTTCAGTTAATAAAAGCCGGTAAAGCATATGTCGATGACTTAAGTGCTAAAGAAATAAGCGAGCAACGCGGCACTCTAACAAAACCCGGCAAAAATAGCCCTTATCGTGATCGTTCGGTGAAAGAAAACCTCGATCTTTTTGAGCGGATGAAAGCAGGTGAGTTTGTTGACGGTGGGAAGGTACTTCGGGCCAAGATTGACATGAGCCATCCGAATCTCAATATGCGTGATCCAGTATTGTATAGAGTATTACATGCCCCCCATCATAATACCGGAGATAAATGGTGTATTTATCCCATGTACGACTGGGCACACGGTCTGGAAGACTCCATCGAAAGAATTACTCATTCAATATGTACTCTTGAATTTGAGAACCATCGCCCTCTCTATGATTGGTTCCTTGATGCTATTGAGGTCTATCATCCACAACAGATAGAATTCGCTCGTCTGAATCTAACATATACAATAATGAGCAAACGTATGCTTTTAGAATTGGTAGAAGGCAAATATGTAAATGGATGGAATGATCCTAGATTACCAACTATCAGTGGAATGCATAGACGAGGTTACTCGCCTGATTCTATCAGAAATTTCTGCAAGCGAATTGGTGTTGCAAAAGTAAACAGCATGGTTGACTTTGAGTTCCTTGAACATTGTGTCAGAGATGATTTAAATAAAACTTGTCCACGGTTCATGGGCGTTCTTAATCCACTTAGAGTAGTAATTGAAAATTATCCCGAAGATGAAGTCGAAGAGATGGAGGCGATAAATAATCCTGAAGATCCAAAGGCTGGAACTCGAAAAATTCCATTTTCAAAAGTATTATTTATTGAACAAGAGGATTTTATGGAGGATCCCCCAAAGAAATTCTATCGTTTGACACCTGGTCAAGAAGTAAGATTCAGGTATGCTTATTTAGTAACCTGCCAAAAAGCAGTTAAAAATAATGGCAAAGTAGTTGAGCTTAGATGTACAATTGATCCTGCAACCAGTGGAGGCACTGCCGCTGATGGGCGGAAAGTAAAATCAACACTTCATTGGGTTTCAGCGGCTCATTCAATCGATGCAGAAATTAGACTTTATGATAGATTATTTACTGTAAAAAATCCTGCCGGGCAAAAAAATGCCGATTTTAAGGATTTTCTTAATCCTGATTCGCTCGGGATATTAAAATCATGCAAGGTTGAACCTACTGTTGGTAAATTAAAACCATTTGATAGATTCCAGTTCGAACGACAAGGATATTTCTGCATAGATCCAGATAAGACTGAGAAGAATCTCATTATCAACAGAACTGTAGTATTACGTGACACTTGGGCAAAAGTTCAGCAGATGCAACAAAACAAGAAATAATTTGATTGGTCAATTAAATAACCAATTTATCACCATTAAACGTAAATATAACAATAGCCCCGTATTGTAGTGGACAATCATGTTGACCTTAGAGTTAGCGACAGTGGTTCGAATCCACTCGGGGCTACTAATTTATCCAATTTATAGCGGCGAAAGCGTATTAATCGATTTCTCATTTTGAGATAACCAAAATAATAAATATCAAAATTACAATCCACTGCGCCATACTATAGTAAATAGCCCTGTGGTGTAGTGGCAACATTCTAGCCTTTGGAGCTAGCGTCAGCGGTTCGAATCCGCTCAGGGCTGCTAAAAATTGCTCCCGTGGTGTAGTCCGGCCAATCATTCTAGCCTTTCGAGCTAGCTACACGGGTTCGAATCCCGTCGGGAGCATACAGCCTAATAAGAAAAAATCTAACATGTTATTCTCCCAACTAAATCAAAAAACCTATATCTTTAAAGCAGCTTCCACCATTAATTATGGCAAAAGCAGCTCAATCATTTATTATCCCAGATTATGGAGACACTAAAGACCCTGTAGTACGAACTAAATATGGATATCTGGAAGCCACGGTAAGTATTCTTGGAAATACTGCGCTATTTCTTTTAAAATTATTCTTGGGATTATTTATCAATAGCATCGCACTGATTACAGACAGTTTTCATTCACTATCAGATGTTTCCACCTCAGGGGTTGTCATCTTAGGATTTCGGATAGCAAAAAAACAACCGGATGAAGAACATCCTTTTGGACACGGCAGAGCTGAACACATCGCAACATTGATCATTGCAGTATTGCTAATTATGACTGGCTTCAATTTTATTCAACAATCCATAGGAAGAATCATTGATCCGCAGACAATTGCTCACCAAGAATATGCACTAGTTATCAGTGTAATTGTCCTCATGTCTGCAGTAGTGAAAGAAATAATGGCACGTTTTTCCTTTATCATATCAAAAAGGATTAAGAGTGATGTATTAAGTGCAGATGCCTGGCACCATAGAAGCGATGCAATTTCTTCAATTGGAGTGGCAATAAGTATTATTGGTTCAAGGTACGGGTTTCCTATTTTAGATCCGATTTTTGGAATAGTTGTTTCTGTAATAATCATTTATGTGGGAATAACTCTCATCAGAACTTCATCTAACTTCCTAATGGGACAATCACTTGACAAAAAAACAGTAGAAAGAATCGAAATCTTGGCAAAATCAACAGATGGTGTAAAAGGCATACACAAGATATCTTTACATGATTATGGAACAACCAAAGTTATTACACTCCACGCTGAAGTGGACAGTAATCTAACCCTTGATAGAGCGCATGCTATTGCTGATGCACTTGAGAAAAGAATTCAGGAAAAGACACGTTTTTCTACTATTATTCATCTAGAGCCAAAAGAGGTGCATATAGATATGAAAACAAGAAAAAGAATTATCGAAACCATCTTGAATAAACAAAAAGAAATCATATCTTTCCATAAAATCCAAATTATCCGCGGAATAGAAAATGACGATTTAAAAATGCATCTTATTGTGGATAAAGATATGCCAACACAGGATTCACATGAATTATGCCATAGATTAGAATCAAATCTTCAAAAAGAATACGGCCCCTGTGATGTGGATATCCACTTTGAACCCTGTGGCAAAGATTGTGAAATATGTACGATATCGTGTCAAAAAAGAAAAAAAGAGATTTTAAGATAAGGGGTTACCGACGCTTCCCATGAAAAGAACGGTACCTGTTTCTATATGCTGAATTATAAACAGGAATGGATGATCAGCAAAAAACTCCGAAGAACTATGCATACAATAGTCAACCATGATTACAGCTGTTGCAGCAGCAGCTTCTGTTCCTTCCTCATTTACCTCGATAAACGCTTTATGAATCACTTTATCAATTTTAAGGGGATCTATTGCATCTGGATTGCCAGACCAATAACACATACCAGTGAAATCATATCGGGTAAACGCACTTGGCATGCCCATCCGCTTCAATGGTTCGTTTAATTCATATTCTGTTTCAAGTTTAAACTTAGGAAGGCGAATGTTAATGTTTGTCTCATACATTGATTCTTTCAACTCTGACAAAGACCCAAATGATAATGATTCTACAATTTCTGCAATACTTTTTTGCTTCGGAAGCAAAACAAGCATAGAAAGCTCTTCACCTGCATAAGGCAATTCAAGTATCTGTAATTCCTCATTTTCCGTGTAATAAAACAATTCTTCAGAACCTTCAAGACACATTGTAGGAACCATGATTTTCTCACCACTTTCCAATTCAAACTCTTGTTCCTTTGTCTCATCTGGATTAAATTGAACTTTCCAGTCGGCTTTGAAGTAAATGGCATTAGTAAGAATTAATGCAGTTAAACCAATGATATCTTCTTTTTTAATTTAGTCAGTAATTTTTCCCTTTGTTTGTTCCTCTACCCAGTCATTTATCATCTGTGCGGTTTCTTCAGGTTTAGAAACATCGATTTTGGAAGCATGACCTCCGTAATATTCCTGAATGATGTTTGAATAATTAATTAAGAGATCAAGATTATCTCTTATCCAAAGAGCATTAGCTGTACTTATTGTAAATTTATCGTTCTTATTTAGATAACCATGAAGCGTCTTTACCGATTCTAAAACAGTTTCATTATTTTGTGGAATATTTAATACTTCCATCATTTCTTCAGCTGTTTGCCCACTTGCACCTTCATAAGTCATTGCAAGAGCTATGAAAATACTATAGGGCGAAAAGAAAATGTTTTCATCACCATTTTTTAACAGTCCTTTATAAAGCTCAAATGACAGTTCGCATATTGATCCTGCGATGGAACAATTACTTAACTTATGGGTCGATTGAGCCTTAATTAGGTCATGGTTTGTTAGTCCGCTATAGTTGGCACCTGCGTAGACACCGGTGAAAACAATGACCAGTGCGAGTAGTATTGCTAGTGTTTTTAGTTTATTCATTTAAATCACTAAGTGAACATTATTACTCAACTTACTATTTATAAGCCTGGAAAACGTTCGGAAAAAGCCGAATGAAAAAACCTGCCAGGTATGAAATTAAAAAAGAAAAAAGAGGGGAGATGAAAGATTCGCATATTTTAACTAAATGCCTTTTGAGCAGATACGGTCGCAACGTTTGAGCTTACATGAAAATCTGCTGAACAAAGTTCGGGAGTCGGTGATAAGTCACCACTTGGACAAGAATTATGCAAGTCGTCATCAACATCGTCATCTGCCAATTCTACATGAAATGTCATACTGTCAAAGTAGATTCCGCTCCTAATAGTAACAGTTATATCAATTTCTTCTACCCTGCCTGGTTCTGGTTTAAACCTGGCTAAAACATATAGATTGAATTTACTACTGCTCTCCCAAGGGTCAATTGTAAATCCTTTTTTGTCCAACCAAGTAACGAAATAGCCAGTATCTCCTGAAACTTCTTTATCAACATTAACTTTGATCTCATAGCCTCCAAAGTTTTCTACATTCAAATTAAATTTTACCAATTCTCCTCTGTAGGTAAGAGCCTTGCTGGCAATATCGGGATATGTTAACTGTACCCCTTTTTGTACCTGTGAATTGAACATATTAGAATCTTTTTGGCCGACCACAGCACCGATCAATAATGTTCCCATCAATATACTAACTGCCAATATTGTTATTGCCTTTCTCATTATCACACCTCCTCCACCTGTTCTTTCTGTGACTTAGCATCATCGGTGGCATGAGGATACATTTTCTTTTTCATATTTTCAAACTTCCCATCCAAGTTCTTACTCTTGGACACAAAATACTGTGATCTGGAGTTTATATACTCCCTTTGGAGCGTCTTTTTGCCTGTTACTTAAAGATTACGGTACATCCTTTTGCATGTAGGAAGAGATAGGATACAACTAAAAACAAAAAAAAATCCATTATTCTTCATTAAACGGCCTGATCGCTATATCCATCTTCAATGATATAGCAACTAGTTGTTCTCCCCTTTTTTCGTAGACGGATGAAACCAGCTTGTTGCAGCACCTTCATATTATAGCTTACTGTCTGATGTTTCACATTTAAAGCTCGAGCGATCTCTTTCTGACTAATTCCTTCATTTTCCTTTATCATCTTGATAATACTCATCTGGAGTTCAGTTAATCGATATCTCTCTTCCTTCGGGAACTTTATTCCAGTTGGGTAAAATACTCGATATCTTAATCCTTCCTTCCTCGATTTGACCATGCCCGTCTTCTCCAACATGTGGAGGTGGTAAGATAATGTACCGTTTTTTACATCAAGTTCTCGAATAATCTGATTATAATGTACACCTGGATTTGCTTTTATGTAGCCATATATCTCCCCACGGACAAATTGGTCAAGTACATCTTCCTTTTGAATACGAGTGTAGAGCGGGATAAGCAAAGGGAGAAGAGTCAATAGTTTGTACTTTCCAGCTTCTGTAAGTGCAAAACCAAGGATGGCAACTCCGCCTGCTCCAGCAGCAGAACTGATTGCGACCGTTTCCTTATTTTCATCCACCCAAAGTGTTACAAATTGTCCGGTAGTAAGCTTAAAACTTTGATTATTTAGAAAGGCATAGGTTATCCCATCAGTATCAGTCAATCTTACAGTCACAGGATATTTTCCCTCTTTTTTGTATGTATAAGATAACGTTGATATAGGGACATTCCTACCAGTAGAAATATCACCATTTCCCCAATCGATGGTATAGTTTGCAATAATCAAATCGAGATCTGACGCAGCATCATAATTAGTAAAATCAATATATAAGTTGAAGTCGTCTAAACCATCTATAGACTTACGGAAGTCGATATTTGAAAAAGCATCTGTAGTATTCGAAAAATATATTATTCTGGTTTTATCGTTCACTTGAACATTTACAGAGGTGGTGGAAAGATCTGTCATTGTACTCCCATCAGGAGTGATTATTGTAATATCATTTGTAGGATACAATCGTTGGGTTGTATTAGTAAAAGTTGACAAATTTTTTGCTACATCATCTAGACTAGTGCTTTCATTTGAAGCAATATCTGTATCAGAAGTTGCAACACAAGAACAATCCAAAAAAAACATCATCATAATTGCAATTAACACAACTAACGAAAATATGGATGTTTTTATACTTCGCCTAAGAATATTCATACCGATTTTACCTATCTTTGTTTTCTCTTATGTTCCAAATATGGTCGCAGATAATATAAATAGATATTGGAATGACGTTTTGCATATTATAACATAAAAAGGCACATTATAGATATAAAAATATATATGAAAACATATATGTCATATGTTTTCTTCTTAAAAATATTAAATTTCTCAAGATTTATGTATGGAAATGGGGAATGTATTACTATTGATAGTAGTTCTAAAAACTCTATTTCTACCAAAATATATAGAATATTACTCACTGAGTTTTAGGATTGCCTGAGCAATATCTCCTTTTGTCTCTTCTAATGCCTTTTTTGCCTCAGCGGCCGTTTTACCGGTTTGTTCTACAACCAAATCAATATCTGATTGTGGAATCTCTTCCTCTCGTTCAACAATGCGTGGCTTTCCAGAAATCTGATAGGTTTTTTGTCCTTGGGCATCCATGATCGTAACTTCCGCATTTTCAAACACATATTCTTTGGTATCAGTCTGAATAATGACTTTTTCGACGTTTTCTATCTCTTTTACATTAATGCCAAATCTCTTCATCATTTGACTCATTTGTTTTGGATTCATACGACCAGGCATCATTAACAATATCCTCCAATAGTCCGGTTCTTTCGAAGCATATATAGGTTATAAGTTGTTATACGTTTTGGTATGATTTCAGGAAGAGAAATAAAGGTTTTGGACAAAAATTCAGAATTTTATGGCGTTCCAGCTAGCCAATTAATGGAAAACGCTGGAAAAGGTGTCGCCGATTTTATTAAGAAACATTTCACTTCTAAGATTAGCGTCCTTCTCTTTTGTGGAACAGGGAATAATGGTGGAGATGGATTTGTAGCCGCACGCTATCTGGCAAAGAGTAACAAGGCAACCATATTCTTAACTGGAAAAGAGAATGAGATAAAGACAAAGATTTCGAAGGAGAATTTTTTGAAATTAAAGGTTAAGACCCATGACCTGTCTGATCTTAATAGAATAGATGGTCTCCTCTCAAAACATGACATAATTATCGATGCAATGTTAGGCATAGGATTGACTGGAAATCTTAGGGAGCCTTACGCCACTATTGTACAGAAGATTAATGATACAAAAAAAACAGTTATTGCTGTTGATATACCAACAGGTTTTGGAACAAAAATTGCGATAAAACCCAAGTTTACGCTTACTTTCCACGATACAAAAGATGGAATGAATAAGAATAATAGTGGCGATATAATGATCATTGATATTGGCATACCAAAAAAGGCCATTGATTACATTGGGCCTGGGGAGATAGCTACTTATTATCCAAAGCCTAAAAAAGAATCTCATAAGGGAGAAAATGGAAGGCTTTTAATTGTTGGTGGTGGGCCATATTATGGTGCACCAGCGCTTTCAAGTTTTGCTGCACAGAGGACAGGAGTTGATCTGGTGTTTGTTGCAACTCCAAAAAAAGTCGCAAGAGCAATTACGTCTTATTCTCCCCTTATTAAACCGGTTAGACTTGCAAAGGATATCGCCAAGCTTTCACCGAATCTTATTGTTAAAGAACTAAATGATGAAAACCATCTTGTAAGTGATGATATCAAAATCATTGAAAAATTAATTGATAAGGTTGATGCTTTGTTGATTGGACCGGGGTTGGGGTCAGAAGACGAAGTGAAAAAATCTGTTGAAAAAATAGTTAATCTTTTTGTAAAAAATAAAAAACCAATAACAATAGATGCAGATGCGATAAAAGTAATAGGAAAAAACCCCCATTTAATTAAAAATTCACAGGCAGTGCTAACACCCCATACGGGCGAATTCAAGGAGCTAACAGGTATCAAACTATCCAATAATCTAGATGAAAGGAAAGAAAATGTTGAATTATGGGCAGAAAAGCTTGGTGCCACAATTATATTGAAGGGGCATGTTGACGTTATAAGTAATGGAAAAGAAACAAAATATAATGATATTCACAATGAAGCAATGACTGTAGGTGGAACTGGAGACGTACTCGCAGGTATTATTGGTGCTTTATTATCAAAAGGTGCGGAGCCATTTAACGCCGCAAGGATGGGGGCATTTATCAACGGAGTTGCAGGAAATGCTGCGTTTCATAAACGAGCATATGGATTGATTGCTACTGACCTTATTGAGGAAATACCGCACGTTCTGAAAAAGTATTTATGAATTTATAGTTATCTTGGAGTGAGAAATGAAGCTTTTGGAAATACAGCCGATTCCTAACGAAAGGGCGCTTTTTATCAGTAGTAAAAAGATCCTTGTAATTGCAGATTTACATATTGGCATAGAAAAAGAATTGAGAGAACATGGAATAAACGCATCATCTCAGACCAAAGCAATGACAGATCAGGTCGTTTCTCTTTGCAAGAAATACAAACCGAAAGAAATCATATTACTTGGAGATATTAAACATAATATACCTTCTTCAACAATAGAAGAGAGAAAAGATGTAAGAGATTTTCTTGGAACGATACAGTCGTTTGGCGTCATTCATATTTTACCTGGCAATCATGACGGCAATATACATAAGTTATCACCAGAAAACGTTATTATTCATCCTTCCCAAGGATACTTTACGGAGAATATCGGATTTACCCATGGACATCGATGGCCCAGTAGCAAACTCACGCAGTGTGAACAGTTAATTATTGCTCACACTCACCCTGTTATTATGCTTGTGGATAGATTAGGACACAAGACATTTGAACCATGTTGGCTTAAAACGAATGCAATCAACGATAAACTGAAAGATAGATACCCAGATGCTGCAGATTTTGAAATACTTGTGATGCCGGCATTTAATCCTCTTTGCGGAGGTGTTGCAGCAAACACGCAAGGTATTAATGGCCCAATTGGTAAAATAATGGATGTTGAAAATGCACATACTTATCTTCTAGATGGATCATCCCTAGGAAAAATAAAGGACATTCACTAAATCAAGTCAAGCATATGATTTTTAAAGGAATGGCTGTTTTGAAATTATAGGGCGAGGGTGAAGATATGGGGAAAGAAAAAATCAGAAAAACAACAGCATTGCTATATTGGTACATATTTGGAGTGCCCCTTTGCTTAATTCTCTTTGCCTATGTTTTAACACTGATAGGCTTTCCGGTGCTGATAGGGTTTTCTTTTTTAGCAATAGTGATGTACGCAGGCATAGTTGGCATATTGATTCTATTTACAAATGCGACAATAGCTGCATTAAAAAAATATAGAAATTAATAACCGCCTCTAGTTCCTTAGATTGATTTATAAACCAATACTTGTTTTGAGATTGTTGTTTGAGGGAGGGAAATGAACACAAATCCAATCCAAATCCCATTTTACATATGGTGGGCAATATATGTTTTAATTTTAGCTTTGGCACATAAAATCTTGTCATCATGATTTTCACATGGGATCAATACTTCAAAGATGTAGGCATCTATCAAGGCCGATGTTGGCATAATGATCTCTATGATTTATTGGTAAAGGTCAAGAATAAGATTTTATAAACCAATAAAAAATGGTTAAATAATTGCATTAATAAAACTTATAACTTGATTAATTATTAACAATTTATTAAATTGCTGGGCTGCTTAAAAATTAAAAAATATTATACCCAAAGATTAATTGAGATTACATATGAATTTAATTAGATTACAAAATAGTAGTTGAAAAGAATTTGTCACAAATAAATCTTTAGTCAAATTTAAGAGG
>CAZYFW010000015.1:0-17375 GCA_964646685.1 uncultured Thermoplasmatales archaeon | reverse complement strand
GAATATTGTAATATTCATGGTCTTTGGAAATCCTAATTGAAATTAGGGGGAATTTAAAATTAGTGAAAAAGATATTTTGCCATTAATGGTTAAGGATCATTGCAAGATTGAAAAACTACTTGATGATCTTGAAGAAAATACTGATGAGGGTTTTGACATAATGCGCGAATATTTTAATAAATTTGAATGGGAACTAGAAAAGCATATATTTACAGAAGAAAAAGCTATTTTTACATCATATGCTCCCGAAGATGTATCTTATGGATACGAAATGTTACCTGAGCTTACAGCGCAGCATAATTATCTTGTGAATCAACTAAATAATTGGAGAGAGAACATTAGAAATAAAAAGAAAATTACTGGAATCTATGATTTTAAAATATTTTTAACAAAACACCGAGTTTATGAAGAAAAAGAAGTATATCCAAAACTTGACGAAGCATTAGATGAAACTCAAAAAAGACAAATTGTAGATAAAATTAACGAAATTGTCTAGAATTAGAATAATGATAAATAGCAAGGCATAACTAGGTAACAGGGAACATGGATGTTAAAGATACTATTAAAAAGAGGAGAGCTTTTCGTTCTTTAGAACCAGTTGTGATTAAAAAAGAACTGGTTAATGACTTAGCTGAATGTGCGCAACTTACTGCATCTTGTTTTAATAATCAACCGTGGAGATATGTTTTTGTTTATGATTCAGAGATGTTAAAGAAAATGCACGAAGCTCTGTCATCTGGTAATGAATGGGCTCATAAGGCTTCAATGATTATTGTTGTTCTTGGAAAGAAAGATGACGATTGTGTAATTCATGATAGGATCTACTATAGATTTGACATTGGAATGGCAACTGAGGCTATGATTCTGAGAGCTACTGAACTTGGTTTGGTTGCTCATCCGATAGCAGGTTATAGTCCAAAAAAAACTAGAGAGATTCTTGGAATTCCTGAGAATATCGACGTTATTACGCTCGTCATTGTTGGTAAGCATTCTGATAAAATTAATCCAGTTCTTTCTAAAAAGCAGATTGAAGCTGAAAAAGAAAGACCTGAAAGGATTGGCATAGATGATTTTGTATACATAAATAGATATATTTAAAAGATGTGATATGATGAAAATTGAACATGTAGCTGGTGAAGATAAGGGGAAGATTATGCTGTATGCCTTGAGCACTTGCGGTTGGTGCAGAAAAACCAAGGAACTTCTAACTGAATTAGGAATCGGTTTTGATTTCATTTATGTTGATAACTTGGAGGATAATGATAAAGATGATACCATGGAGGAAGTAAGGACTTGGAACCCGAGATGTTCGTTTCCAACCTTAGTTATTAATGATAAGAAATGTATTGTTGGCTATAAAGAAGATCAAATAAAAGAGGCCCTCGGATTATGAGTGAGATAAGTCAACAAGATATAGAAAGAACCTATCAGAGACTTAATAAATACGCAGAATCAAAGGGTTATCACCTAAACCCCGATATTGAATTCACAAAAGATCTAATTCGCAGTCTTTTGATAAATCAAAAAAGATATGGTTATTGGGCATGTCCATGTAGACTTGCATCGGGAAAAAGAGAGGAGGATTCAGATATTATTTGTCCTTGTGACTATCGTGATCCTGATCTAAGCGAATTTGGTACATGTTATTGTGCGCTTTATGTTTCACAAGAAATTAAAGATGGTAAAAAAGAATCTGAATCTATACCCGAACGACGCCCATCAAGAAAGGAAAGAGAAGGAATCAAGAACAAAAAGAGATAGATTTGAAAGATTTATGTGATTGTTTTAGCCGGCACGCCCATCGTCACATGCATCTTCATCATTCATTGGTCTTGCATGTTCCGCATGTGCCGGTTGGGTACAAATATCTAGGGGAAATTTAGTCATTTGCTTACCACAACATTCTGGAACGCAATCATCTGAAACTTTGACGGTTTTACCGCAGTTTTCGCACTTATATGCTTCCTCCATAATTCTCAACCTACTTCTACATGTTATTCATATATTTTATAACTTACCTTTGGGAAATATTATTATAAAAATTGAAGTTAAGGGAAGTGCAAATGAAAGAATTATTAGAAACTATCAAATCTTTAAAGAGAGCTGATGTAGGAAAAACAATTGATGCCCGTATAAAAGAATTTAAAAAAATGGGCAAAGAATCAAATGATGAGCTTTTTAAAGAACTTTGTTTCTGCATTTTAACTGCAAACTACAATGCTGAAAAAAGCATAAAAATTCAAAATGAAATTGGAGAATGTTTTTTAACAAATTCAAAAAAGGAACTAGCAAAAAAATTAAAAAATTATGGGCATAGATTTCCCAATGCAAGGGCAGACTACATATCTGAATCTTTAAAATGCAAAGATAAATTGAAAGATGTCATTCAATTTCATGATAAACAAGCTCTTAGAGATTGGATTGTAAATAACGTGAAGGGGCTTGGTTACAAAGAGGCCAGTCATTTTTTAAGAAACGTTGGTTTTGATGATTATGCCATAATAGATTTTCATATAATTGACATATTAGTAAAATATAACTTAATAAAAAGACCTAAAACCCTTACAAAGAAAAGATATTTGGAAATTGAAAGTATTTTAAAAGAACTTGCAAAAAAATTATATCTTAGTTTAGCTGAGCTTGATTTATACCTATGGTATTTGGAAACAGGAAAAATTTTGAAGTAATTAGCAATAAAAAAAGTTTATTTTAGGTCACGATAAATTGATTTGCCGTGTGAATCTATTGCCACAACCAATGGTCCAAACTCTTTTGCCTTGAATATCCACACCGCTTCAGGCATACCTAGCTCGTCAAGCCAATGAACCCCGAGAACTCCTTCTACTCTATCAGCAGCAAGTGCACCCGCTCCACCAGTATATGCAGTGTATACACCGCCGTATTTCTGTAATGCTTTTTCGGTTCTTTCACCCATGCCACCTTTACCGATAATGACATTTATGCCATATTTTTCTATGAATTTATCTTCAAAGATTTCCATTCTACTGCTTGTTGTAGGACCAGCTGATACTACTTTCCATTTGCCGTTTTGTTTTTTCATGAGCGGACCACAATGGAAAAGTGCCATTTCTGACGGATCAAAAGAAATATTGTCTTTTTCAAGCATCATGTGATGGGCTTCGTCTCTAGCTGTAAAAATTTTACCTGAGATATATATGATATCCCCAACATTGAGCTTTCTTATATCCTTGGTGCTAACCGGTACATCAAAATGGTACTCCATCTATTTCACCTCCCATGTTCCATCTGAATGGATAATCATTTCTGCTCTTCGGTCTGCCCAACATTGTACAACAATACCAACCGGAAGACTTGCAGGGTGTCTATGCGCTTTTTCAATATGAACGTCCAAAACAGTAGTTTTCCCCCCTAGGCCCATGGGGCCTATGCCGCTTTTATTAATTCTCTCAATGAGCTCTTTTTCAATTGCTGCAATGGTTTTATCATTATGACGAACGCCAACTGGTCTGAGTAAAGCCTTTTTTCCAAGCTTCAATGAAAGATCTGCACCACCACCAATACCAACACCAACAACAGTAGGAGGACATGGGTTTCCTCCTGCCTTTATCATCTCATCGACAACAAAATCCTTAACACCTTCGATGCCAACGCCGGGTTTGAGCATTCCAAGTTTACTCATATTTTCACTCCCGCCGCCTTTAGGAAAAGAGATTATCTTAACATCAGTTCCATCATTGATATCCCAATTAATATATGGTATTTGTTCACCAGTATTGTCACCATGGTTTTTACCTAAAAATGGATCCACAGTATTGGGACGTAATGGAACTTCTTTTGTAGCTTTTTTTACGCCGTTAATAATCCATTCTTTTATTTTATCGATGTATGGAAAGTCTATACCAATGTTGACAAAAAATGTCTGTATACCTGTATCTTGGCACATAGGTCGTCCTGATTTTCTTGCTAAGTCGATATTTTTGAGAATTGTTTCTATCTGGGTCTTTGCAATTCCTTGTTCAACTTTATACGCTTTTTTAAGAGCATTGACAACGTCACTCGGTAAATCAGTTTCTGCTTTTTTAATTAATGCAACTATTCCGTCCTCTATGCTTTCATTTTCCATGCCAACATGCCTTCTTTGGCATGTATATAAAGTATTTGTTTTAGTATTTTCTCACAGAATATCAAAACTTCACATAATAGATGATATTATCATAGATAATATCAATTTGTTTTATATATGGGTGTCATACTACGGGTCATGCGGGGGTAACGAAGTTATGTCAAAGACATTTACAATTGAACCAGGCGTAGAAGCGTTACAAGAAAACATAATACATAATCCTGATGATGATTTTTATATAAACTTTCTGAAACCATACTACGTACTTACGAAGGATGGCCAGTACCTTTTTGGATCAACACAACCAGGGCGCCGTCCAGATAGAGCATTTTATATGATTCCTAAAAATTATAAACTTGGTAAAAAACAGAAAAAATTTGATACAAATATTGGAAAGAAAATCTACGAAGCTGTTACGAGCTATCTAAGGGAAAAGAATCCGAAACTCATTGTTCAGGAAGGCATTCAAGGAGAACTGGGATATAAAGTTGGACTTCGCATCACTATAAGTGTAGAAAACCCTCACAACGCATATATCGCTTGGATGGGGAAGCTCATGATATTTCCTCCTGAGAAAGATATGCATATTGATTGTTGGAACTACATCATACAAGAAAAACTTCCCGATAAATATGTTAAAGAAATTCAAGATGTCTGGCCAGAATATGACCCTGATGTACCGTTAACGATTTATGATCTTACTGAAATGAATAGTAATATTAGACGGGTGATTAGCCTCGGTGTTGATTATTTTGGTGGAGCATACAAAAAGCCCAATCTGACAATGGTTTGGAATAAAGCTGAGTCAGATGGTTTGGTTTCTTATCACGCTGGATGTACATCCAATCGTGTTCTGAAGGGGTTGAGTGGTACAGGAAAAACTACCTTAACGGTTGGTCCAGAGTTGGAGCAGGATGATGCTTGTCTTGGTATGCCAGTCGATGATAAAAATGGAAATATTAACGAAGTTCAATTGATAGGGCTTGAAGCTGCAAGCTATGCCAAATCAGAAGGGTTAAATTCTAATAGCCCTGAATGGGCAGGGTTAATGAAATCTAGAGAGATTGATAAAAATGGAAAACGACCTGTTGTATTGGCGCAAAACATAGATTGCGAAGGAGTGACATATGAGCATAAAAGCATTGCAGGTCACAAAGTCAAAATTCCACAAAAAATACCAAGGGAAAAAGTTGGTTCTTTGCAATGTACAAAATACGAGAAAAGCGGAACTACCAACGGCAGATTCATCTTTTTATTTAGTGAGTTAAATCCTGGATGGGGCAGCGGTAGAAAGAAAATTTTGATGACGGAATCTCTTAGTTTTAAAAAATATGATGTTCTTGAACCTATGCTTAGAGTAGTTGACCCAAAAATGGCTGTCGCTCTTGACAGTGCTTGTGAAAGCATCATTACTTCTGCTATAGCTGCACAGAAACCTGGAACAAGAGTAAGATCATATGCCGCCACTGATTTTATGGCACGGGAGCAATCAGAGCAGGCGCTTTTGAAGCTGAAGATGTATAGCGATATGGGTTTAGACAATGATGGAAAACTGGTCTTTTTTATCAATAATGCAGGCTTTGTCGGTGAGTATGATTTTGATGGAAAGCAGAGAAAAAAACTTGATAAAAAAGGAAGGCCAATAAAGAAGAGAAATAAAGAGACAGACGAAATACTTTGCAACGAACTTGGTGAGCCTAAATACGAGGGGAGTGGTGAAGGAATTAAAGTAGCGGATTCAAAGCGGTTGATAGATCTTGTGGAACATAGAAAGATTGAGAATTGGATAAAACACCCCATCTTTGGCTATTTAATACCAAACCCTACCGAGCTTGAAGAAAAACATGGTATGAATGATTTCGGAAAACGATTTAATCCATTGAACTACTATACACCAAAGAGATATCTTGAGTTCGTCAAAAGAGATATAAAAGAGAGGACAGAGTTTCTTGAAGATTTGTTCAAGGGGCAAGAAGGCAGTGAAAAGCTAAAAGACATCATATATATCTGGAAGAAATGTAAAATTCCGACTGAACAGAAAATTAAGGAGTTTTACGACACACATTATAAGTAATATCTATTAATTCGACCAAAAACCATGTCCTTTCTCCCTTAATTTAAGGGCAACCCATTGCTCAATCTTCTCGGCTTCTTTTCGTTTTGCAATGGGATTAAAATGTGAAAATATCTTTGGCACAAGCCTAAGACCATATTTTTTTGCATACCTATTTGCCTTATAACCTGTCTTATGCTGTTTGAATCTTGTCAATGGATCATGTGTTGTTTGTCCAACATAAAAACAAGCACGCCGTGGATTCAGATGAGGATTTCTCTCCCTGAATTTTTTTGATTTCAATACTTCTTTATCAAGCTTGATCACATAAACATTGTATGCCATATCCTCCTCATGTATACAATAAATCAGTAATAATAGTTAGGTAAAAAACCTGCTATGTGCGATAATTTTAACCAATTTTGACTATCACAATTATTTTATAGAAATATAATATGTTACAGTTGAATATGTTGTACATAATTTTCTTGATCATAGGTTTATTGGCTGTTTCTGGATTAATTGCCATAACCGGCCTTTTTTTGTATACATTTATTAAAAATAAAACTGAAAAACAGCCCGTAACCAACCTTAAAGTTACAATAATTGTACCCTGTAAAGGGTTAATAAAAAATCTTGAAAAAAACCTAAGAGGAATATGCGAACAAAACTACCCCCATTATAGTGTTATATTTGTTTTGGATTCGAAAAAAGACTCGGCATATCCTCTCATTGATAAAATTGTAAAAAGCACAAATAATTCCATTATTGAGTTTTCAAAAAAAATAAATAAATCCAGTGGAAAAATATCAGCGCTCATATCGGGGATCGGAAAAAGCGGTGATGTCGATGTTTATGTTTTCGCCGATTCAGATATTAGTCCGCATAAAAAATGGTTGACAAATCTTGTAACAAATCTATCAGAAAACAATGTTGGGGCAACAACTGGTTTTCGTTGGTTCTTCCCTAGTAGTCTAAAATCATCGCTGATATCAACCTGGAACATGGCAAGTATGGTCTCTCTTTTCCATTCTCTTAGCAACTATACTTGGGGAGGTTCAACAGCTATTAAAAAAACACTTTTTGAAGAATTAAAAATTGAATCAAAATGGAAAAAAGGGTTCTCAGATGATTTAATTCTAACCGAAGTGGTGAAAAAAGAAGGCTATAAAATAAAATTTATACCCCAATGCATTGTTGAAAGCCCAGCAGAAACTAGTATCAAAAAATTTTTACAATGGGGAACCCAGCAATTCACCTGGGTACGATGGTACAGTCCATTCATTTGGTTTCTTGGATTCTGTGGAATGTTACTACTTCAGGCTCTAATACCTCTAGGGATCGTACTAATAATCATTGGATTTACAATACCTGGAATTTTAATGGTCTCCGTAATCTTTTTCGAAATGATCTGTGGATTAACGGAAATTTTGGTTCTAAGAAGACTAATGTGTTATCCAAAAGAAAAGTTTGGTAAAATCACCCCATATGCCGTTCTAACGCCATTTGTATACATACTATTTACCTATAGTCTTATTCTTTCCAGCGTTAAAAAAGAAATCAAATGGTGCGGCAAGCACTATAGAAAAGAAGATGCATTAAAAAAATGAAAAATTCTTAAGCTTCTTTATCAAAAAACCTCCAATAGTTTTATCATATTCAGATGAAATCTGTATTATACGCAAAACCCTACAGATGCATACTATTATATACTACGTGTACATAGCCAATATCACAATTTACATAAAAAGGAAGTATTGTATGTATAGAGAAGATCGAAATAGAGGTTTTGATAGACCTCCAAGAGAAATGCATAAGGTAACCTGCGCAGAATGCGGAAAAGAAACTGAAGTTCCCTTCAAACCAGATGGTAGTAGACCGGTATATTGCAGGGACTGCTATCAGAAACATAGGCCAAAAAGATTTTAGTAAAAATAGTAAATTTTAGTTTTAAATAGACTATTTTTACATAACTTTTATCTATTATTTTTTATTCCAAAATTTTTAAAGGAGGTGATAAAATATGAAAGGAACTGTTAAATGGTATAACGTCCAGGAAGGATATGGATTTATAAAAGGTACAGATGGGAATGACGCTTTTGTTCATAAAACCGAGATACCTTTTTGGAATATCTTTTTAAGAGCTGGAGAAAAAGTAGAATATACACCAGAAAACACAATAAAAGGGACCAAAGCAATCAAGATAAAAATGCTGTAATGGAATTAGTAAAATTTTGAATTTTAGGGATAGTATTTATTATTTGTAAGGTAAAAACTCTTTACCTAATAGCTCTCTTGCTATGATTATTCTCATAATATTCATTGTGCCCTCAGCACCAATAGAATAAGATCTTACGCCACGTATACCCATTTCTATTGGATACTCTTTTGTATAACCCACTGCGCCAAGCCAATCAGCCACCTCATTCATAACTCCAAACGCATGAATTGGTGCGCGAAGCTTACTCATAGCGGTAGCAAGTGATACATCATGGTGAGAAAATTTTCCTTCTTTGTACATTTTATCCATAATCCAAGCAGCTCGATAGGTGAGAAGTTTAACACTTTCAATATTGGCATAATGCTCGGCAAGTGGAAATTGTATCCCTTCGTAGCTTCCCAAAGGCCGGTCAAAAGTCTTTCTTGTTTTTATGTATTCAATTCCAAGTTCTAATGCTGCCTCTGATGCCCCAATACATGTAGCTCCAATTAGAGTTCTGGCAGCAGAAAAACCTTCCATGGCATAATAAAAACCTTTGTTTAGTTCACCTATTAGATTCTCGGCAGGTAACTCAACATTATTCATTGTAAACCCGCCAGTAGAAATCCCCATACGACCCATATCCTCGAACAAGGTTGTATCAATATTTGAATTATCTTTTATTGGAATAGCAAAAAAAGAAAAACCCTTATGTTCTGCAGAAGAATCAGTTCTTGCAAGTGTTAGGTGGACGCCTCCCCATTTGCTTGACTCCGATATACCGCTGATAAATAACTTTTCTCCATTTAATGTCCATTTGTTTTCCTTTTTTTCAGCTTTTGTTTTGGAAGCACCGACAATATCTGAACCACCTTCTGGCTCAGTCACAGCAATACCACAAAAAGCCTCACCTGAAGTGATTTTAGGGAGATATTTCTCTTTAATCTCAGAATTACCGTATTTACTGAAGATGAACCCCCATGCGGCTTCGACTAAGTAAAGCACCGGAACGGCAAGACTAATGTCTGCTCTACCAAGTTCTTCAGCAGCGATACATGCCATTGTCCAATCAAGATCTGCACCACCATATTCTTTTGAAGTGGTTGGCGCAAGCAACCCAAGTTGCGCCATATCTTTGATTATTTCTTCAGGGATTTTCCTATTTGTATCGATTTCTCTAACTCTTGGTTTGATTTTTTTCTGAGCGAAATCTCTCACTGTTTTTCTCCAAAGTTCTTGCTCCTCAGTCCAACTAAAATCCATATATTTTCCTCCTTAAATCAATGGGACGGTGAGACTACCGGACGGCATAACTATAGTTTTAGGTTGCTTACCTTTTTTCTTGATTAATTCAACAGCATCGTCTATTGCAAACTGGATATTTGAATAAGGTTTTAACTGTGACTTCTTAATAGTTTCATCATCAAGATCAGTAACTGCCCACATTTCTGCCCTTATTCCAATCTGTGCCATTTTTGCAGCCTTGTGATATCCAAGTTTGTATTCCTCGCCAAGTATGTCAAGAATTTTCTTAGGAGAATCTGCTTTACCTAACAGTTCAAGAAAAGTATCTTCTCCTACACCATCACGACATTTGGATACAAGAATAATAATTCCATCATCCTCTAAGGCTAGTTTACCATTGTCAAGTGCTTTTTGGGATTGATATAGATTGATATCCATAGGATATGGTGCAACCGTTATGACAATGTTGCCTTTTTGTTTTAATGGTACACAAAAAACTTGATTTGAAAAATCAATTGCTGCATTGAAGGATTCAATCAAATCACCAGCAGTAACGGCATACAACTCATGATCGCCAGTTAAAACAGTTTGAATGGAAAAAACATTGAGATCTTTCAATACATTCATTGCATCGATCATATCCTCATTTACAGGATTTCCATCTAGTGCAAGAGAGCGAGCATCGTCACTTAATGCTAGTTTATGATTCATCTCAATTGTTTTATATGAAGCTACGCCTGGAAGAAATGATTTTCTACCGCCAGTATAACCAGCAAAATAATGAGGTTCCACACTACCTATAACAAGAATGTTACGATATTCAGGAACCAACTTGTTAATATACATCTCGGTTCCATTCTTTGACTTGCCAAGATAAGTCATATCCTCGTCTTTGCGAGCATCATGAGAATAAACCCTTCTTCTAAAAACTTCATATGTATCTCCAAAAATAAACCTGTATTCCTCTTCAGTTGGTGCTCGGTGAGCACCGGTTGCTACAAGAAACTTAACGTCAGGATGAGAAGAAAGAACAGGTAGAAGATATCTTAGAATTTTAGAAGTGGGGGTTGGTCTTGTAGCATCATTAATAATCACAAGTATTCTATTAGTATTTTCGGCAAATTCATCATATGAATCAAAGCCGATAGGATTTTCCAAAGCATCTTCTATCAATTTATCTTGATCATCAATTGAAACCTTGTTGGGAACTAATATTTGACAAGGTTCAGGAACTGTGACTTTAATATTTTCTTTTCCATAAGGTACGTCAACTTTCATTTGTCTCCCTCAAATAAATGGTTTATTGACTACTGTTAATAGTTAATCGCCTAATATATTTATATGACTCCCGATATTCTCGGGTCAAATGAAAAACTTCCATGTTGCTATTGTCGGAGGAGGCGTTATCGGCTCTGCTATTGCGTGGGAGTTGTCAAAATATGAACTAGATGTTGTTGTTTTCGAAATGGGGAGCGATGTTGCATCTGGTTCAAGCAAAGCAAACAGCGGCGTTATTCATAGCGGAATAAATTCTGCCACTTCCTCCCTTAAAGCTCGTTTTTGTGTCGAAGGTAACAAAATTTTACAATCACTAGCCGATGAGATGGGTTTTCAACTACAGTGGATTGGCAAATATGTTATAGCTAAAAACCATGACGAGAGGAAAGAACTCGAACGTCTAAAAAAAGTTGGGGATGCTAATGGCGTTTTCAAGCTTAAGATAGTAGAAGGTGGCGAAGTCAATGAACCTAATGTTTCTTGTCATTCTGCTTTATGGGTTCCCAAAGCAGGCATTACTTCACCTTATGAATTTACAATTGCCCTTGCTGAAAATGCTGCAATCAATAACGTTAAAATTTTACTTGAAACAGAAGTAAAAAATATTGAAAAAAATAAAGATGGTTTTTTGATTAAAACCAACAATGGTGAGTTTCATTCTAAATTATTAGTTAATGCTGCCGGTTTGAATTGTAGAAACATAGTTTCAATGCTTGAGGAACCAGATTTTCAAATATATCCGTGCCGTGGAGAGTATTTAGTTTTGGATAAAAATTATAATTCATTAGTAAAATCTATGATATATCCAGTACCACCAAAAGAACTCGGTGTTTTGGGTGTTCACATAACACCAACAATTGAAGGAAATATTCTTCTTGGACCTAGTGCTGAGTTCGTTGATGATGCTAAGGATAAAAAAACAACTAAAGAAATGATGGAAAATTTGCTTAAAGAAGCAAAAGAAATTATTCCAACAATACCAGATAAAGCAGTTATAAATGCGTACTCTGGTATTCGTTGTAAGCTCGCCTCTCCTGAAGAAGGCGGATGGGCAGACTACAGAATAGAAAGCAGTAAATTAACACCCGGTTTGATAAATTTGTTGGGAATAGAGTCACCTGGACTTACTGCAGCCCCAGCAATTGCAAAAGAAGTTGCAAGAATGATCTCTCAATCTATTGATTTGAAAACTAAAGATAAGTTCATTCCTGCAAAAAAGAAAAGAAAGCGTTTCTATGAGCTATCTGAGAAAGAACAAGCAAACTTGATAAAACAGGATGAGCGATGGGGAAGAATTATCTGTAGATGTGAACAAATTACTGAAAAGGAAGTAATTGATGCTCTTTCAAATCCTCTTGGAGCGAAAACACTATCATCTGTCAAATATCGTTGCCGGGCAGGCATGGGCAGATGTCAGGGAGGGTTTTGTACTCAACACATTGTAAGAATTATGGAAGAAAAATTTAATATGAATGTTAATGACATAAAACTTAAATCGTCCGATACAAATCTTTTTTATGGCAGAACTAGAGGGGCAAGAAATGACTAATCAGAATGTAGATGTGGCTGTTATTGGTGGTGGGCCAGCTGGTCTTGCCGCAGCAATATCTGCTCGTGAACATGGTGCTAAAAACGTTGTAGTGTTGGATAGGAATAGCTGGCTCGGTGGTATTCTTCCACAGTGCATCCATGATGGTTTTGGTGTTGAGGAAACTGGGATATCAATGACTGGACCCGAGTATGCAGAGATGTATATTCAAATGGCAGAGAAACAAGGAATAATATTCATGAGAGAGACAATGGTTTTACAATTTGATAAAAAACGAGAGATAACGGCAGTTAACAAAAAAGGACTACATAAAATCAAAGCTAAATCTATTATTCTTGCAATGGGATGTAGAGAAAAGACAAGATGGAACGTTATGATTCCCGGCGATAGACCAAGTGGCATATACACAGCAGGTGTCGCACAGGCTTTCATAAATCTATATAATATTATGCCTGGAAAGAATGTCATAATTCTTGGTTCTGGCGATGTTGGGCTTATTATGGCGCGACGCCTAAAGTTTGAAGGTGCCAATATTTTAGGAGTTGTGGAAATATTGCCTTATGCCAGCGGCCTTCCAAGAAATGTCGTCCAATGTCTTGATGATTATGATATTCCTATTTTCTTCAATCATACTATTACATCAATAAGTGGAAGAGAAAGACTTGAACAGATTACAATCGCACAAGTTGATAAAAACATGAATCCTGTTTTAGGAACTGAAAAACAAATTAAATGTGATACTCTTCTTCTATCTTTGGGCCTTATACCTGAGAATGGACTATCAAAAAATGCAGATATCGAGATTGATGAAATAACTGGCGGACCTGTTGTAAATCAAAATTTGGAAACGACGCTAGATTGTATATTTGCTTGTGGAAACTGTCTGCAAGTTTATGATACTGTTGACATGCTTACTCTAGGTGCAAGAAGAGCTGGAAAAAACGCATCGAACACTACAACTACTCGAAAAACAAAAACCGAGCTCAAGATTATACCTGGCGCAGGAGTTAGATATGTAATTCCTCAAAAAGTAAGTAAAGCTGGGATAACACAATTAACTTTTAGAGTCGAAAGACCCGGGGAAGCATCTATGTTGCATGTGATTGCAAATGGAAAAGATATTTTAAAGAAAAAATTACCATGGATTAATCCTGCTAACATGATTAAAGTAGATGTTGACATTCCGTCCGAAGTTTTAGAATCCGGCCAGAGTTTGGAGGTGATAATTGATGACTGAAGAAAAAGAGATTACCTGCATCGTCTGCCCGATTGGGTGCAAAATATTGGTAAAAGTCGATGGTGACCAAATTAGAAACATTGATAGAAATAAATGTAAGCGAGGAATCGACTATGTGCAAAACGAGGCTCTTAATCCAAGACGAATGTTGACAACTTCAGTATTGGTGAACGGTGGCAAGTGGCCGCTTGTTAGTGTTAAAAGCTCTCAGCCAATTCCAAAAGAAAAAGTGTTCAGAGTTTTAAAAGAAATGAAAAAAACAAAGATAAAAGCTCCCATAAAATCTGGTCAGAAAATACTCAAAAACGTTGCAAATACTGGCATTGATCTTTTAGCAACAAAAACTGTTAAAAAATTATAAGATGATGGGTAAAACCTCTCATTTTTTATTGATAGCTTTGCCCTTTCTTTTCTAATTCTGGTCGTACAGTTTATGCATCAATAACAGCCAATGATTCTATTGCTGCATTGAAAGTTGCGCTTGGACGCATTGCTTTTGTCACCAATTCAGTATTTGGTTTGTAATAACCACCTAAATCAACTGGTTTTCCTTGTGCTGCAAGCAACTCATCGTTTATTTTATCCTCATTGTCTTCAAGTTCTTTTGCTAACTTTATGAAACGTGTTTGAATCTCAGCATCTTTGGTTTGTTTTGCTAATGCTTCAGCCCAGTACATTGTTAGATAAAAATGACTACCTCTGTTATCAATTTCGTTAACTTTTCTGGATGGAGATTTGTTATTCAAAAGGAATTTACTAGTTGCTTGATCAAGTGTTTCTGCTAAGACTTTTGCTTTTGGATTATTGGTTGTGGTACTCAGATGTTCAAGTGATACAGCAAGTGCAAGAAATTCACCAAGTGAATCCCATCGTAGATGACCTTCTTCTACAAACTGCTGAACATGTTTAGGTGCTGAACCACCTGCTCCTGTTTCATACAGTCCACCACCATTCATAAGAGGGACAATCGAGTACATCTTAGCACTAGTTCCTACTTCAAGAATTGGGAACAGATCGGTCAAATAATCACGTAGTACGTTGCCGGTAACTGAGATTGTATCTTTACCTTCTTTCATACGCTTGATCGAGAAACGTGTGGCTTCAACTGGCGACATTATATGGATTTCCAAACCTGTTATATCATGATTTTTCATATATCGATTTACTTTTTCTATAAGCTGTGCATCATGTGCTCTGTTTTTATCCAGCCAAAATACCGCCGGCGATCCAGTTTCTTTTGCCCTTCTTGCCGCAAGTTTAACCCAATCTTGAATTGGGAGATCTTTTACCTGACACATACGCCATATGTCACCTTCGTCAACAGAATGTTCAAGCAACGTTTCACCAGATGCAGATACAACTCTAACTTTTCCATCACCATTAACTTGGAATGTCTTATCGTGAGATCCGTATTCCTCAGCTTTTTGTGCCATAAGACCAATATTTTGAACAGTTCCCATTGTTTTAGGATCAAAAGCCCCATGTTTTTTACAAAAATCAATTGTTTCTTTGTATACTCCAGCATAGCTGCTGTCAGGGATTACAAATTTTGTATCCTGCAGCTTGCCATCTGAATTCCACATCTTTCCAGAGTTACGAATTGCCGCTGGCATTGATGCATCAATGATAGTATCACTTGGAACATGCAAGTTTGTAATACCTTTATCTGAATTCACCATCGCTAGTTTCGGTCTTTTTTCATAACATGCCCGCATATCGGCTTCGATTTCTATTCTTTTAGCATCAGGTAAGCTTTTGATCTTTGCATAAAGATCACCAAGTCCATTGTTAGGGCTTACACCTAGTTCTTTAAAAATAGATTCATGTTTTTCAAAGACATCTTTGAAAAATACAGAAACTACATGACCAAAGATTATAGGATCTGATACTTTCATCATTGTAGCTTTCAAGTGCACAGAGAACAATACTCCTTTCTTTTTCGCATCTTTTATTTGCTCTTCAAGAAATGCTCGTAAGGCACGTTTACTCATAACTGTTGCATCGATTATTTCACCATCAATAAGTGCCAGCTTTTCTTTTAGATTTTTAATATTCCCATCGTTACCTACAAACTCGATTCTTGCATCTCCTGCTGTTGCTTTCGTAATTGTTGTAGATTTTTCATTGGAACGAAGATCTCCACTAGTCATATTAGAAACATGTGATTTCGAGTTTGGGGCCCATTCACCCATTGGATGAGGGTTTTGTTTTGCATAGATTTTTACTGGACCCGGGACTCTGCGATCTGAATTTCCCTCTCTCAAAACAGGATTTACTGCACTTCCTTTAATCTTATCGAACCGGGTTTTGATTTTTTTCTCTTCTTCGTTTTTAGGTTCTTCCGGGTAATCCGGTATATTATAACCATGCTCTTGCAATTCTTTTATTGCTGCTTTCAGCTGAGGAATTGATGCACTTATACATGGAAGTTTGATTACATTTCCCTCTGGTTTTTTTACAAGCTCTCCAAGTTCTGCCAAATCATTTGTTTGTCTTTGATTCTCAGTAAGATTTTCAGGAAAATTTGCAATAATTCTTCCTGCAAGAGAAATATCTCTTGTTTCAACTGTTACTTCAGCTGCTTCAGTGAACGCTTTGATAATAGGAAGAAAAGAGTAAGTTGCTAAAGCTGGTGCTTCATCAACTTTTGTATAAATTATCTTCCCTATGTTACTCATTACTTTTTCCTCCATCACTTGACTTTCTCTGGTTTATCAGGCATCATATACTCAATGTCATCCCATGGATGTCTGTATAGTCCTGCTTTCAAACGTTTCTGATCCATGATATGACCCATGAAGCCAATGCTTCGTCCAAGAACAAAGAATGCATTAAGGATTCCAAGATCTACAAACTCACGAACTTCATCTCTTGAGTATCCAATTCCACGTAGCATATCACAACAAAGAACGCCAATAACTCCATCTACATTTAAAATTAGATTGTTTCTCTTAGATGTTGTCAGTTTTTCAACAGAAAGTGCATAATCTAGTGTTTCCGTGTTTGGGAAATTTTTCTTTGCAAAATCTACCATAAGTGTTACACGTACATCAGGGTTTGTAACTGATTTGATACGGTGTCCAATACCTTGAATGTTTGCGTTTTTGTTTTTCATATCTTTAACCATAAAACTTGGTTCTTCACCAGCATATAAGTATTTTGTAAAATGATCAGCACTTCCTTGTACAGCACCACCAAAACGAGGCCCAATAGTCAAAAGTCCACTTACGAGAGAAGAGATGAGATCTTTTCCTGCACGTGATGCGACAATACTATTATGTGCACCGGATACAGCGGGCCCATGATCTGCAGTAAGTAAAACTACGCGTTCGATGAACTCTCGTGCCCACATTGGTAAATCTTTTTTGAACCATAGTAGTCCTATTACTCCGCCAAGCCCCCATTTTTCTTCAAATATCTTGCTGATCTTCACGCCACAATATCGTAGTTCTTCACCGCGGTCATCAGAAATTGTTGCAATGAAATTTGCAGGTCTTCTGATAATCCCTTGTTTTAGAGCTACATCGTAGTCAAGTGGTATTATTGGTGGTTCAACATCAGCTATTGGTTTATGTTTACCTTCTTTTACTAGTTCAGTATAAACTTTTTTGATTTGTTGGTCAAAATCATCAAAACTATTTGGAACATATGCACCAGCTTCTTTGAGTGCTTTGTTTTTAGCATCTGATGTTTCACGATCTGCGCCTG
>CAZYFW010000014.1:0-17699 GCA_964646685.1 uncultured Thermoplasmatales archaeon | reverse complement strand
GAACTTCAATATCAATATTTTGATAGAGATCCAAACTACAAATATTTTAACAGAAAGTTTCAAATTGTTGTTGTAGAAAAAAAGACGTTGAAAAAAACCTATGTGATGCATATGGACAATGTAAATATTAAACAAATGATGCCACGTGTTTATAAGGCATCAAGTGGAAATAAAAAATTAGATTTTGGTATAACAACTCTTAATTGGAACGATATTAAAACTAAATTTACAGATTATATTGTTGCAGAATTGGGAGAAAGGCAAAGGGAAAATATAAGAAAAGCCGTTGGAAAATTGTCCTCTCCAAAAATTTAGTATTCCGTAATCTTGTATTTTCCATGCGCAGGTTCATAAATCTGACCATTACGCTTCAGTCGATCCAATGCTTCTTCAACCTTGCTGGATTCTAACCCATCAATTTCTGATTCCCGGACAATATCGCCTCGAAGTGCATTGCCATCTTTTGACTCATTACAAAGTCTTCCGACAATATCGATAATTCTTCGCATCCTATCATGTTGACTATGGCTAATACCAGTTGCAATTATATCAATGTCAAATTTGCCTGTCTCACGATCCAGACCCACTCTTCTAAGGTACTGATCGATAATTGCAATTGCACGTTTTGAATCCTCAACTGTAACTTCCTCACTAAGTCTGACTCGGGCACTAGCTTCTGCTAATCGTACAAAAGCCTCCAACTGTCTTGGAGTAAATGGCACTGAATCTTCGGATGAACTTCTGAAGTCCACATAATAATTTTTCAAGAGTTCTAGTGCATCGTTTGCCATCACTGGAAATATACTCCTTTTGGCATAAGCAACATATTTGCGAAAGAATTCAGGCTCAAACGTCGGCATGACGTTTTGCATTAATTCATCTCTCTCTTTTTTAGTGTGTTTTGATTTTTTTGCTTTGCCGATGTGTTCATTAACCTCACCTGCTTTATGAGTACGAAGAATGTGAGTAGCGAGTTCAGTATCAGTTTTTTTATTCGGTTTATCTAAAATAGAAAAAATGAGATCAAAACGAGATAAAAGTGCAGGTGGCATGTTAATCTGTTCATGCATAGGTAAAAATTCGTCAAAACGGCCAAGTTTTGGATTTGCTGCTGCAAGTATTGCACATCTTGACTTCAATGTAGCATTGATACCAGCTTTTGCTACAGAAATTTCCTGTTGCTCCATTGCTTGATGCATGGAACTTCTATCAGTCTCTTCCATTTTATCTATCTCATCAATACATGCAATACCCATATCAGCAAGCACCAGCGCACCTGCTTCCAATGTCCAGTGACCATCAGCAAATTCATCTCGTACTGCTGCAGCGGTAAGACCAGCTGCTGATGATGCCTTTCCAGATGCATAAATACTTCTTGGTGCAAGTTTTGACATATAGACGAGCATCTGTGATTTTGCAGTACCCGGATCTCCAACAAATAAAGTATGAATATCCCCACGCATACGCGTTCCATCAGGCATTTCTTTTGATAAGCCGCCAAACAACTGCAAAACAAGAGCTTCTTTTTCAACATCCATTCCGTAAATAGTTGGTGCAATGCTCTCTTTCATTTTAGTATAAATATCTGGGTCTTTGCTGATCTTCAAAATCTCCTTTTCATCTTCTTCAGTAACTTCAACTTCTTCAAACGCAAGCTCTTGCCTTTCGATACTTCGCCCATCCATTGTTTTATCAAAAGAAGTGAGACGAAATGTACCTCTTCGTCTTTGCATTGAATGAAGAATCCCATCGACCACGACGCGATCCCCAGGCGCAATCTGTCCAACTAGATCGTCTTCCAGATAAACGCTAATTCTCTCTGGTTGCGCACCACCGCGAAGCCCCTCAGGAGTTTCTTGAATCTCCATTTTCTGAGAATCGATAAATGTTGAAAGATTGGGCAAGAGTTTCATGGAAGAAGATCGGCCACACCCTCCCTGATCCTCATAGCAATCTGAAGGTTCCTTTAGTATATCTTCTTCTTGTTCAATCTTGATAATAGCCCCACATTTTTGACATTGAAATGCTGCCATTTGGAGTTTTGGTCTTACTTCAGTTATCTTTTTAACTAATCCTTCCACAGCAGAATATTTTCCAAGATGATTCGCTCGAATTTTTCTAATTGGTATTTTTTGAGTCTCGGGGATATTCCTTACTCTAAGATGGAGTTTCAACTTCTGTTCTACTGCAACATCGATGTTTTTCAATGCTTCTTCTGCATTAAAAAGAGCTTTGTATGGCTGATTAATGATAAGATCCGCCAATTTTGAATCGTACGTATCAACATCCCAATAATCTACCTCAAGACTGCGCTTCTCAGGATAAGAAAGAGCAATAGTCTCAATATTTGATCTACATTGATCCTCAAAGAAGTTCTTCCATGACGCTACTAAACTCTCATCCTTTAACAATTGTACCGTGTAAATTCCCCCAGCAAATGTAGCATGTGAAATGCATGTTTAGTTAATAATTTTAGCGGGCGTAGAAACACCGCGAATGGGTGCACGTTTCACATAATGACTGCCCATCTGCATTCTTAACCCCGTTAACCCTTTGAGCATCAGCAGTCTGCGGTAAGGCTGCTCACTTCCGTGCCTCACCCGATTTCCGCAACGAAGATGTACACATGATCTTCCGATCATATGCGATCATCACCTCTGATCCCATAGGACAAGGTTTCATCGTCAACAGGTGGATCAATACGTGCTCGTTACATCGCTTCTTGGCTTCAACTCCAGCATGAAGGCGATTTCTGGTTACAGGGAACGCCTACCTCCCCAGTCTATTCTACGCCTTTCGCCATATTTTATTATTACAGTGATCTTCGCATTATAAGTAGTAAATTCCGGAAGAATTGAAAGAAAATCAATGCAAAAGCAATACCTAGAAATGCTACATCGCGTGTAATGTTAAACCACAAACCCGAATTTGGGCTTTGTCCGAAAAGATAGGAATCCCGTATTAATAGATAGATGAATAACGCAATAATGAAGAATAGGACGATATTAATGTAGAACGACCATTTATACCAGGTTTTTTTGCTCATTTGCCGAAACATATCATCTGCCATGGTTTCAACTCCTCTTAACTAACAGTACATTGCAGACTAAATATATGAACGTTGTGCCACTTTAAAATCAGAGAAAATCAGTCAATTTTGTTGTTTTAACTTTATCACTCATGAACAATGAATCAATGGATTTCTCTACGAGTTTTATCCGCTGACGGGCATACGGCGGTAGGTTATAGCGGTCTGCAATTTCCTTTGATATTTCCAGATATTTTTTTACAGATTTCTCATGAACTGTAAGCGTGAGTTTTCCACCACATTTGGCACAACAGCCTTGAAGAGGAGGCCTCCTATATGTTATATTACAAGTTGGACAACGGACTGATTGCTTGCTAAACGCTCTAAGATTGCCCAATATGTCAGGTAGAAAGTGCCGTTCAATAACCTTATAGGCGACATCAGCTTCGTCCACGGCCCGTATTTTTGCAGCAAGGTTAAGTTGTGCATTCATTTTATCCATCATTGTTTTCAATGTTTTGTAGGTGGACATTTTTGGCCCGTCTGATATGTTATCAGTATCATGAGTGAAACCAAATTGTTCATATTGTAACTTATAACCTATTCTAGAAGCTACAAGATCCATGACTGATTCCAGTTCTTTGGGATGTTCATGTTTTAATGTAGCTTCGTAGAAATCAAGCGGATATCTTGCAAGAGTATCAACATTATGAGCCTCTTTATCAACTTCAGAGGGGTCGATACGCGTAGTGAGAATGAGGGGCAAGTCCATTCTGCCTCCTCTTTTATCTGGAATATATGAATGTGAGAAGTTTAACAATGCATCCATAAGGAGCATAAGCCCATCTTCGTCACCATCGGCGTTTCTTCTTTTCGATGCGTGATAGAAGGGATGAGCAAAACAAACCTGAGCATTTGTGAATCCGATGATGCGGGCAAGTGCTCCCGCAGATGTATGGGGCGCTAATCCTACAGCAAGATGGCCTGTTAAATCTTCTAATTTCTTTATCTTGTAAAATCGATCAAGCTTATAGAATTTGACAAGCAAGTCATCAATAAATTTTGAAACTTGGAAAAAATACTCTGCACATGATTTTGAAATGATGACATCTTGTACTTTTAATTCACAAATTTGGTCCTCATTTTCTAAAGGGCAACCTACATGATCTTTAGCATAACCCAATTCCTTTAGTCGTTCTATGGAAATATGGATTTCTTTTGGTTTAAAGTGGGTAAGTGGTGCATCGGTCATATCGAATCTGATTGTACCATCTTTGAAAACAGACACCTCGTGTTTTGCTCGCAATATTCCTTTTTCCAAAGGCTCGGGTGTTTTATGTTTTGAAATTGTACCGACAACGCCTTTTATTGTATCAGGCGGATTTCTCTCTTTAAGATTTTTCTTTGCAATGTTTAGCTCTTCTGCAACATCTATCTCATGAACTTCAATTCTTCCATTCCCAACTTCTGTATGAGTGCCACACGTACAAAAAACTCTATGTGTTTTCTTGTTACATTTTGGACATTTACGGGTACCTGCCTCAACTTCTATCTTTCCTTTTTCTGCAGCAGTTCTAACTAGCCGTTGACTGCCTCCATAATTGCCAAGTGGAAAAAGAACATGTGGAGGTGGTTTCATTTTTCTTGCTGCTGCTTTTTCTGGTCTACCCATTCTTGTTCCAATTCGAAATGGTGCACGTGCTCTAATTTGAACGCCAGCAAGTTGTGAAACTATGGAAACGATTTCTTTTCCCTCTTTTATATTTTCAGGAATGTTGAATCTCTCTTTTTCAACGATCGCTTTATCCCTAATGTCTAAACCGCAGCATCTAATTAGTGCATACGAATATCTGTCCAATATCAGGTTTTCTTCTCTTTGTTTATGAAGTGCTCCAAGTTCTACGAGAATACGTTTTATTTCAACATCTCTAGGTAAGATGAGTTTCGAATCCTCGGTTAGTTTTCCGTGCTCTTTTACATAATTAGAAATAAGAATTAGCTCGTCTGGAGTGATATCGTGCCAGAAAAGATTATAAAATGGATGTAATGGGACGTCATATTTGTTTGAGATTTCAAAAGCATCAGTAGCTGAAGGTTCTTGTAAATTGATATCTCTTCCAAAATCTTCTGTGATTTTTTTCTGAATTTGTGAATCTGCTTCCTTAATGGTATTAAAAGTGTATTCTTTTGGCAAACAGTTAGTTACTTTCTGGAGGTCTTGGACCCACCATTCATATACGTAAGAAGAGTTAGGAAGTATGGCATTATTTTCAATAAATTCTCCAAAAGGAATAAGAATTTCACCGAGATCGATTATTTTTTTAACATCGTATTTTTCAACATCCTTTGCATTATTAATCTGAACTAAATCACCGTTTTGCAACAGTACGGTAGGACCTTCAATTTGGTCACATGATGTACCTATAGTCCCCTTTCCTGGTCTCTCCGTTTTAATTTGTGTACCTATGGCAACAAAGCCATCAAGTATGTGCATAGATGCTGGATTTATGGCAGTAGAGGCCAATCCAGCTGTACGAGCTCTACCATAACGTAATCTAAATCCACCTTTTCTTGATGGGTGAGAAAATACTGGTCTACCAGCAATAACCTCGCCAATATATTTCGAGGACGGTACAATTGTTGGTATTTCCTTGCTCGCTTTATTGCCACCGCCATTCTCCTTGTTAACAAAAATATCTAGAAAGTTCCAGCCCTTCAGTTTCAATTTTTTCACGTGTTTCAAAATCTTAGGAGCTTTCAAACAGAGGCCTTCTGCAATAACAAGACAAGCACCGCCTCTCAGGCGGTTTGTACAAACTCGTGGCAAATCTCTATAACCTGTCACTTCTACGTCTTCTGTCCCTTCACCATTGATGCAGATCGGGCAGCCTTTTGTTATCCTATCAATCTCATCAACCGAAGGAGTGTACTGCAGATGTTGCGCTCTTTTGTATAGAGGGATCTCCTCTTTGTAACGCTCTACTTCACCGAACGTTGGTTCATATCTACCAATATCCAGTTCTCGTCTCACCACATCAGCAATAAGAACGCTCATAGCCTGGCCTGTCCCACCAGCACTTCTAATAGGTCCTGAAAAATACAAATCAACATAATTTGATCCATCTTTGTTTGTTCCTAGTTTTACCTCTGCAATTCCTTCAAGTGGTGCAACGAGAACACCCTCTGTGAGAATCGCAAGACCGGTCCGTATTGCTTGGTCTAATGCATCTTCTACTTTTTTGAATTTTTTGCCTTTGACAATCTCTTTTGCTATTTCAAGCGAAACTAATTCCCTATCGACAATTTTTTTTGTCGCGGATCGGATTTTAGGAGCGATTCCTTTTGGACCTACAAGTTGTTCAACTCGTGCAGCAAGATCTAGTGCTTGTGGTATTTCAACTTTAAATTCTGGATCGAGACCTTTTTTCCGCGCTTCACCCGCAATTTCATAACATATATCAATTCCATCCTGTAAATTGCTAAAATACTCGCGCATACTTGAGCTAGCTGCAATATTTTTGGATAGGTCCCCACCCATATTTTCAGACTCTAAAAAATTAATAGTTTTGATAATACAAAAAAGAGGTTTAAAGTTTTGTGTTAAAATCCATCATTGTTACATTTCCGGTCTTCAAATCAATGATGGGCAATTTTGCCGAAACAGGGATAAAGTTCAGCATTTTTTGATATGAGGTTTGTGATTGCCAGCTTGATGCATTGAGTAGGGTAACTCCACGGTATTCTCCAATAGTTGCTAAATGAACATGTCCTGTAACAAAAATATCTGGGACCCTATCAATAATCATGTAGTCTAAATGTTCCGGGGCAAGTGGAGTATACCCCCCATAGGTTGGAGCCAGATGATGTTTTTTCAACATCACTTTCATGATTTCCACTGGTTCATTATACTTGAGTTGTTGAATATTTGTTGCAAAATCAAGCAGGCTTTGTCCATGATATGACAATACCTCTACACCATGTAGAGAAAAATAACATGGGTTGCCAACAAAGGTAATGTCCTTACCTGAGAAAAGATCCTGAATCTCTTTTTCAAAAGTTGGTTGCGGCTCTGCTGGTCTCACAGCATCGTGATTACCAGGTTGCATGATAATTGATATGTGATCTGGAATAAGTCTCAATTGTTCGGCGAGTGCCTCATATTGTCGATACACATCTGTTATTGAAAGTTCCGCCTCTTGATTAGGATAAATGCCAATCCCATCTACAACATCACCTGGAATTACCAAATATTTGATTTTTCCAGCAACATCCTTTTGACGAGAGTTCCCCATTTCACCATTTATCCATCTTAGAAAAGCCTGCCATTCGTTTTCCATGAATTGTTTACTGCCAATATGAATATCCGAAAGGAAAGCTGCACAAACTGGGATTTCAGCCTTATGTCGCCCATTTTGCATACTAATATCTGGAAAGAGGACATTCTGGATTACAATTAAATCTCCATTTTTGCTCAATTGACCTTTAATTCCAATAATCTCATCACATACAATTTCGTTTGCCATTTGCATAACATCACGGTTGTCTTTCAACGCAATGCAAGCAACAACGTCTGTTTCATCTTCAAGTTCTATCAGTCGATGACCATTTTTTGTTGTACGTATATCTTTGATGATACCGACTAGCTGCACTTCTTTCATACTATTCTTCTTGATCCTATTGATTGGAATTGCATTCGCCATTTCCCGTCGTTGGCTGCGCAATATTTTCCGTAAAGCACTGTATCTATTTACAAACAATTTTGTAAAATCTCCTGTTGTTCCCTCACACGTACTATTGCCAGTAACATCTTTAATTATTGAAATTTCAGCATCATAGTCTCTAGCAGGAGGTTTCCATCCCTTTACCTTTCTAATTTCTATGACCTGTGGCGGTTCTGGTTCCTGCATCTCATTTTCCGACAGATCTATTTGATCGTCTTTATCTGGATCATCGTACTCGAGTTCATGATCTTCATCAGTAAATACCGAAGGCAATTCTCCACCATATATGGCTGAAAGAGTCTTGCTTTGTATTTCTTTTTGTTTGGGCAAACTTATTGCAGGTCGTGGCATCTCTTCAATCTTTGCTGATTGTTCAATGGTTTTAACTTGATCAATAGATAATACTAAGGGATATTCCTTTAAATTTTTAAGGATAAAATCGGCGAATTCTTTTGGCTTCTCCTGAGACATAATATAATCTAATGTGTCCGGTTGGACAAAGGTGCCATGATCTGAGAAAGATTTGATGACTGGCTTCATTCCCCTTCCCACAAAAAATGATGTAGAATAAATGTATCGTGAAATGGGTTTTTAGCGTTATGGTCAAGAAAATTGTGATATCGGATGACATGTTTGGATGACAATATATAAAATTTTCTATAAAAACACGGTTTTTGGCTAGAAAAAATAGGTAAAACAACAAAGAAGGAATAATGAGGCAAATAGAAAGATTTTTCACCGCAATTTTCGAAAGAAATATAAAAGAGCAAAAACTAATATTGAATATAGATACAAAAGGAAAAGGTTACATGATAAGCATAAAAATCTACAAACAGGGAAAAGACCTATTGGTCGGTGCCTGTGATGAAAAGCTCATCGGCAAGAAATTCACTGATGGCAAATTCCAGATAGATGTATCTAGAGAATTTTATGATGGAGAACGGATAAGCCCGGAGATTTTAAAGAAATATCTGGCAGATGCAACTATTGCTAATTTAGTGGGCAAGGAAACAATAAAATGTGCGGTTGAGATTGGTTTAATAGATCCAGAGTGCATCATTAGAATAAAAGGAGTTCCTCACGCTCAAATGGTAAGAATGTTATAGTTCATCGATTTTTTCGAGCATATCTTTATAGTGAGTTCCCCTCCAGTAGATTTTATCGCAACAAGAGCAATACCAAAAGGTTTCATGTTGTTCAAAGACTTTAAGAGGCACCTTTCCTTTGACTTCATCTTTTTTTGTACTATCAAGAGTCGAATTACAGAGTAAACATCGAGATAACACTAGAGAATTATCAAGGGATGCGCTTTGTAACACTTGCCGCAGTTGTTCATCAAGATCAGTCGATGTTGGTTTTATGACGTCTAGATTTTCTCTTTTTGCATTCCAAAATAGTTCCTTATCTCTAGTTACAAGTATGCGATTTTCCTTTTTTGCAATCTCCAATAATTCATCATCAGTTGGCTCAGCATTTGCATAAAAAGTATCAAAGCCGCAAATACGCAACCACTTTGCAAGGGTACCAAACATTTGATCGCATAAAAATTTCATTTTATCAATCTATAATGAAAAAGCTTTCCGGGACCGATATTTGTTGTTTCGATTAGTTTTAGGAATTCTTTAAATTTTTTCCCGTTTCCTCCACCAATGTTGGGTGTATTTTTACCGCCGATTATCATAGGGGCCATATAAACATAAAAATCATCAACAAAACCTTCGTTTAAAAAATTCCAAATAACGGTTCCCCCGCCCTCGACCATTAATTTTTTTATTCCTTTGTTATACAAAATATCTAAAAGTTTTTCTAGGTGAATTAATCCGTTATCGTCCTTTTCGCATGCAACAATTTCGACATTTTCCCCAAATCTTTTACTACATTTTTCTCCTGCGACAATAAGAGTTTTTGCTGCATTGTTTACAACAAGAGAATTAATCGGCGTTTTGCACTTAGTGTCCAATACAATTCGTATAGGTTGTTTTGGATTTTTTACATATTTTTCTTTAACAGTTAGTTTTGGATCATCAGACAAAATAGTATTAATTCCAACAAGAACTGCATCACATTCATTTCTTAATTCGTACATTCTTTTAATATCTTCATCACAAGAAATTCTCAACTGTCTACCTGAAGGGGAAGCAATTTTTCCATCTGCAGACATCGCACAATTAATTACCACATAAGGTCTTTTCATACAAATTCACTTTGGATAAAGGGGGCAATCTTTCTTATTTTCAGGGCAAATGCCTTTGCTTTTACATGCAGGCCCTGCTTTTTTAAAAATAGTTGGTGCGATTTTTTTTACCTCTTGAAGCATTTTATTTGCCAGTTGACGTATCTCCCATTGTGCATGAAGACAACAACGTAAATCAAAAAAATTGAGTAACGAACGAGCATTCATGGTTACAATAATATTTGTGCAAGCAGCGTTCGGTAGCACATATCTCGAATCCTCAGCTGGAATGCCCATCTCAAGAAGTTTGTTATATTGGTCCCAAATGTTCTCCATGGTTTCTTCGTAGGCTTTTTTCATTTTCTTATCTTTTTCTATTTTTGGAGGAGTGACATAATTGGGTTCATTGAAGTTTACATATCTTTGACTCTGCTGAGAATAACTAGCAATACGGTGTCTAACTAGTTGGTGTGTTAATGATCTGCTGACATTGCTGATGGCAAATGTAAAATTTGTGTGTTCTACGACACTGGTATGACCAAGGTTTGTAACGTGTTCAAGTATTGCCTGTAGTTCTTTTTTTGAGGTTTTATCTAGTTCCTCTGGTTTTGTCTTGCTATGTGTTAGTTTTGCAGCCATTGCAGGTATCTTTTCAGGATCAGGAGTGAATCCTATAAGTTTAACATTCATTTTTTATAACTCCCTGGCATGTATAACAGGCTTGGTTTTATTATTTTTGAGGTGAAGCTTTGCTTTGTGTAGTTATTTTTTAGATAAATTGATTTAATGTCAAAATAATGAAATATATTGAAAAGAAACTTAGGTGTTGAAAGTATTTTCCTTTCTTTTTTCTACATTTGTCTTTTTACAATTGTTTTAACATTAAGTTTTGCATATTCATTAACATAATTTTCTAGTCTTTCTGAGGGTATTTTGTTTAAATCTATTAAAACTACCACTGCCATCTTTGCAAAATCATCTTTGGATTGTATTATTTGATGCATTAACGCTCCTAATCTGCCTTCATCAACCACAGTTACTAGCTCAATTGCATATGTTCCTTCAATTACTATATCAATTTTTATACCTGTTGATGTATGACCTGGCGTAAATACCAAATCTGGAAATCTAGAATTTAGAAATTGCATTAGTTCTTTTTCAGCTTCGCTTTCATTTGTAATGTTTTGTGGTTGAAAACCTTCTCTAATAATGCTAATTATTGTTTCAAATTGATTGCTCATTTTGTTCTCCGGGGCGATATATCATTTATTCGTTTAAAAAAGGGTGGTGTATGTAGCTTTTAGTAAAAACTTTTCAACGGTTTTATAAATATCAATTGAATACAGAAATAGAATTTATATAATGTGAGGTGAGAAGAATGGACATTTTGGGATTTGGAATAACATTTTTTGGATGGATGCTACCATGGATATTGTTTATTATATTTGTGTTCCTTGTAGGAATGCGAATAGTACGACCTCTGGAAAAAGGAGTAATTGAACGACTTGGTAGGTTTAAAAGAGTAAAAGATCAAGGTTGGACATGGATAATACCTATAATAGACAAAATGTACAGAGTCAATTTAACAGAGAGAATGATGGATGTACTGCCTCAAGAAGTAATCACTGAGGACAATCTTAACGCAAGGGTAGACTTGGTTGTATATTATAAAGTTAAGAGAGACGATGAAAGTGTTAAAAAATCCATCTACAATGTAGATCGATTTCAAACGCAGATTGTATCATTGGCACAAACCACCGCAAGAAATGTTATAGGCACCATGAATTTTAAAAGTGTAAATAGTGAGCGGAATAAAATTAATTTTGAACTTGCACGAACACTTGATAAAGAAAGTGACTCCTGGGGAGTTCAAATTGTAAGAGTAGAGATGAAAGAGATAACACCGCCGACAGATGTTCAAGAGACGATGAACAAGGTGTTAAAAGCTGAAAACGAAAAGGTAGCTGCAAAAGATTTTGCAACAGCCAAAGAAACAGAGGCAGATGGAATCAGGAGATCAGATATTAAAATAGCAGAAGGTAGAAAACAAGCGGCGATTCTTGAAGCAGAAGGACAAGCTGAAGCAATTATAAAAGTTGCACAGGCAGATGCCGATAGGATTGAGAAGGTTAATACGGCCATTCAGAAATTCTTCAAGAATGAAGCTCAAATTTATAAGAAATTGGAAACTGTCGAGAGATCTCTGAAAGACGGGACTAAATACGTTATAGATCCGAATACGAATATAACAAATGTAATAGCTGAAAGAATGGCTGGAGTGGTGCCAATAGAAAAAACAACAAAGAAGGAGTGAAGAGAATAAAAAACAAAATATTTTCTTTCCTTTTTTCTTATTTTCCTTTCTTTTTTATTCTTCTAAATCAAAACTTGCAACCTTGTAACGTTATAAAATATATACAATAAAAAAAACCATAAGCTTTTAAAAAGTAATAGAATTACCCTGAACAATAATCATATAACTATTCAAGGGAGGAAAAAGATGATAGCATTTGTTATTACGACCGTAATCTGTTTCATTACCTATCTGATTCTTACGACTGGCAGTGGAACAGAATTTTTAGGGCTTTGGAGTTTCTATGAACTCTTATTTGGGGCGATTCTCTCGATTATCGTTGGAATTATCGCAAGAAAAATCTTTGTTAAGAAAAGCCTTAGAATGTTGAATCCAGTCAGATGGTTCATGTTTATTGGGTATGTTGTCGGGCCTTTTTTTGTTGGCATGGCCAAGGCAAATTTTGATGTTGCCTATCGTGTGATAACTGGTAAAATAAACCCAGGCATTGTCAAAATCTCGCCAAACTTGAAAACTGATCTTGGGATAACTATGCTGGCAAATTCGATAACACTTACCCCCGGCACATTAACTGTTGATATTAACGAAGATAAAAATGATCTCTACATTCATTGGATAAACGTCAAAAAAGAGGCGTTGACAAAGAAACCTGTTGATTGTAAATATGTATGTGGTGGTTTTCCAAAATGGGTTAGGAGGATTGCAGAATGATCGAACTAGCAAATGAATATTTGATTGTATTACTAGCACTCTTGCTGTGTATGATCATGGCGTTCATACGAATCGTAAAGGGACCAACTGCACCAGATAGAGTTGTTGGTTTAGATACCATCAACACAATTGTAATTGTCGGAATGGTGATTTTTGGTGCAGCCTTAAATGAAGTGATCTATATCGACGTGGCAATTGTCTATGCCTTGCTTTCGTTTGTAACTACATTATTTATTGCAAAATATCTTGAAGGAGGGGATTTCTAAATGATATTCGAAATCATCATTTACATTCTCCTAGCAATTGGCGTATTTTTCAATGTTCTTGCCGGTGTTGGTTTATTACGATTCCCCGATGTATATACAAGACTTCATGCAGGGACAAAATGTACAACTTTTGGTTCAATTTTCATTTGTGGATCTGTAATACTATTGGGTTTGAAGATGTGGTATCAAGGTAGCACAGACGGTTCTGTTTTGACGATACACACCGCAGCAGCGTTAATTGCAATTCTACTTACCAATCCGACTGGTGCCCATGCTATTGCACGGGCTGCACATAGAAGTGGAGTGAAACCAGTTGGTGCTGTTGTTGATGAGTTGGAAGTTGAAACTGAAAAAAAGAGCGTGATAGATAAAACAACAGCGACTAAGAAAAAAACTACAACAAAAAAGAAGGAGGTTGAAAAATGATAATGGAAGCGGTTCATATCATACTACCGATCTTGATTGTAGTGGCTTCTGTATTTGCAGTTTATCTCAAGGACCTGGTTGCCGCTGCCATTGCTGTTGCTGCAATGAGCTTACTGCTTTCTCTAGAATTTTATATTCTTAATGCACCCGACGTTGCTATTGCAGAAGCAGGAGTGGGGGCCTGTTTAACGACTGCAATTCTTATTATTGCGATACGAGCAACCAAACGAATGGAGGATGAAGCATAATGTCAAAGAGAACATTAGTCGCCACTGTATTTTTCATAATTGTAGCAGTCTTCTTTGTATTCACAGCGTTAATGATCCATCCATTTGGAATGCCGGATGAATCTGATATGGATGATTATATTATTGATCATACACAAGAAGAAACTGGTGCAAATAACGGAGTTACTGGAGTTGTATTTGACTATCGAGGGTTTGATACTCTTGGAGAAGCAACGGTACTCTTTACTGCCGTTGCTGGTGTTATCATGATTTTTAGGAGGGTTAAAAAATGAGCGGAATGTCCAGGATTGTCAAAACCATTTGCAGTAGCATCTTTCCGCTCGTTGTGATCTATGGATTGTACGTGATTGCTCATGGGCATATTACTCCTGGTGGCGGTTTTCAGGGAGGTGCCATTGTTGCATCAGCATTGGCAATGATACTTGTTGCATATGGTTCAGTGTGGACGATGGGCAAAATAAAAGAAAAGAACCTCTCATTGCTTGAAAGTCTAGGAGCTTTGGGATTCATTACACTTGCATTTCTTGGTCTCATTATTATTGTTGATGGAGCGTCTGTATTTTTCAATAATTTTCTTGTAAATACTAATTTCTTATTTGGTATTGTCCCAGCAACAGGATCAACAGCTGCAAACATCAATACGGGTGGCATCTTACCACTTATGAATTTTTCAGTTGGACTGAAGGTGATTGTCGGATTATTTGCCATTGTACTTGTAATGGCTTATGCCAGCAATGACAAGGAGGTGAAGAAATGATCTTTAATATTCCATTTATCGCAGTTGTTGGTCTAATTCTTATCGGACTATATGCATTAATTTTCAAAAGAAACTTGATCAAAATGGTAATCGGCATTACTCTTATTGAGAGTGGCGTCAACCTATTTCTGATAACCTTAGGATATAGAGAGAATAGTATCGCACCAATTTATACAAGCTCCCCTGGAGGAATAATGGCTTTACCCATTCCACAGGCGTTAACACTGACAAGCATTGTTATCGGCGTTGCTGTCCTTGCATTGATGCTGTCTCTAGTAATTCACATATACCGACATTATGGAACTCTTGATGTCAGGAAGATAAGGAGGTTGAAGGAATGATACCGACACCACCTGACTACACTCCTGCCTTGATCGTTGCTATTCCGTTGCTTGGTGCATTTCTTACTCCACTTGTTAGTAGGATCAATGACAAATTGAGAAACATCTTTGTTCTATCAATACTTGGCATAACTGCAATATTCGTCTTTCTACTCGCCTATAACATATTTATCTACGGTGGCATTCATACGTATGTTTTTGGTGCAAAGGATCTTTCTCTTCCTGTTGTACGGATCTTATTTGAAGTTGACGCTATGAGTATTTTCATGGCAGTCATCGCCATCATTCTTTCGGGCGTTGCCGTGATCTACTCATGGGCATTCATGAAAGAAAACACAGGATTGGACAAGTTCTATACTCTTGTTCTTCTCATGGTGGCAGGCATGCTTGGTATGATGCTTACTGGCGATATGTTCAACTTCTTCGTATTCCTTGAAATAACATCAATTGCTTCATGCGCCCTCATCGCCTTTTGGGCACATAAAGGAGAATCTGCTGAAGCTGCGTTCAAATATATTGTAATAAGCTCCATAGGTGCTTTGTTCGTTCTCTTTGCAATAGGAATATTCTATGCGCAGTACAATGCATTGAATATTGCAGTCATTGCAAATTCACTACAATACACATTTTTGGATAAAGTTGCCCTAGTGTTATTGATTGCAGCCTTGGCAATGAAAGCAGGAATTGTTCCGATGCACATGTGGCTTCCTGATTCTTATGGACGAGCACCTGCTCCAGTGACAGTAATGTTAGTCGGTGCAACACTGGCAAGCCTATATGCAGTATTCCGTGTGTGTTTTACCATGTATGGCGGGAGCTTGCAAGACATCTCACTTACCACCATCCCTGTTGGATGGATCGTAGTGCTGCTTGGAATTATCACTATGCTTGTTGGTGTTGCTATGGCCATTTTACAAACTGATTTCAAACGTTTAATCGCATATGGTGCCGTTGCAGAACTGGGATATATGTTCCTAGGTATCGGAGCAGGGCTAGCTGTAATAAGTGACCCAACTATGGGTACAGCTGGATTGACGGCGATGAAGGGTGGTATTTTCCACATAATGAATGATGCATTAGATGTCGGCCTTCTATTTTTAGTTGCAGGTGCCATATATTATGCAACAAAAGAAAGATCACTCGACAAACTAGGCGGACTGGCAAGAAATATGAAATATACAACGATTTTCTTCATCATTGGGTTGCTTGCTGCTGCTGGTATGCCACCTATGAATGGATTTGTTTCAAAGTTACTCATTTATGAATCAACTTATCAGTTAAACCCTCTGCTTGCAATCGTTGCTATTCTTTCAAGCATCATGCTTCTTGCAGTCTTTGTCAAAGTATTCCACTCTGCATTTTTGGGACCAGCATTACCGAAATTCAAGAATGTAAAAGAAGTTCCTAAGAGCATGTTGTTTGCAATGGGAATAATTGCTACAATTATCATATTCTTTGGACTGTTTCCAGATCTAGTATTGACTCACGTAGTGGAACCTGCAACAAATGCGCTGGTTGATTATAGTGGGTATATCACTTCTGCATTAGGAGGTATTTAAAATGGTTGCAATAGAGACATTATTTGAATCATTGCAAACAGGAAGTGGATTTTGGCATCCAATTATATGGGTAATCGCAATTGTGGTTGCATTTCTTGTGATATATATTTTAAGAGGATTTGGTAAAAGCGATTACAAAGAAAAAACAGGACAAACGCAATCGTTTTTGTCAGGAAATCCAGAATATGAAAAAGAACAAATGCACATTAAGGGAAGTAACGTCTATTGGGGATTTACCGAGTCCATGAAGTGGGGATTTGATATTCTGAAGAAAATTCACACAGGAAATGCCAGTGATTATGTCCTCTGGTTCGTTATTGTGATGGCTCTGCTATTCATATTGATCGGGGTGATTTAAAATGATTGAGCTAACAGAATTAGTACGAACAGGCATGGTTGTTTTATTTGGTACATTAGGAGTTGCCTTATTTGGTATCTTTTTTGGCTTAACTTACAAAGGTATTGATCGTAAACTTGCCGCACATATGCAGGGTCGAATAGGACCTCCATTACGACAGCCTTTTAGAGATGTAGGAAAACTGTTTGTCAAAGAGAATATTATTCCTGAAAACGCGATTCCTTGGGTATTTAACTTGGCACCATTGGCTGGACTTGTAGCAACTATTTCGATTCTGCTTTATCTGCCCGTGGGTGGATTTCAGCCGTTACTTGATGGAATTATATCAACAAAAGGCGATCTAATATTGATTCTATATCTGTTAATAATTCCTTCTCTAGCAATGGTTATAGGTGGTTTTTCATCTGGGTCGCCGTATGCTACAGTTGGCGCACAGAGAGAAATGGCTACAATGATCGCATACGAATTTCCACTTGCAATCATTATCATGAGTATTGCATGGAGACTAAGTCAAGCTGGTGCTCAGAATGTTTTTGCGTTATCTACATTTGCAGAAACTTCAGTATGGAGTGTTGTTGGGCCAGTGGGTTTTATTGGTCTAATTTCTCTATTACTAGTTCTTATAATAGTAACTCCAGCTGAGCTTTCTAAGATACCATATGATTCTCCAGAAGCAGAAACTGAGATAGCAGGCGGACTTCTTACAGAATATTCAGGTAGAAACTTAGCAATGTTCTATCTTACAGATGGGGTTAAAACGCTGGTGATGACGTCACTGATTGTTGCGATATTCTTCC